>DASYOA010000133.1:0-6410 GCA_036008265.1 Opitutaceae bacterium | reverse complement strand
TTGTTGATTCCGTTCATCCGTGCGAGTTTTTTCCTGCAGCGCAGTGGAGTTTCAATGGTGAATGAATTGATCCCCACGGGGTTCCTAAATATTAGCTATGAAATAGCCGGATTCATTTTGGATGACGGTAAATTAAGCGATGATTCAAGAAAGGAGCTGGCCGCTGTATTGTCCAATTCGCCGCCGACGGAATTGATTCTCCGCAATGCTATATTGGGCGACATCTTGCCGCGGCGCGACAGCATCGATTTTTTAGGAAAATCATTCGGGATCCTCCACTTCGATTTCACCCACGAGGACGCCACCTATGAAAATTCAAGCATCACCAGGTTTTTGCAGCGTTTGATCTTTAACCCACATCTGACGGAGCGCCGCTGTTCTGACGATTATCAGGAATATTTCGCGCTGTTAAAGGCGCGCGATTTCGGGAAAGTCAAAATGCTAGATGAATCTGAGCGAATAAAAGCCCGCCGATTCGTACTTAAAAACCCTGTTGGCAGAATGCTCGAGACTAATGTTGTTTCCGGCATTGGCATTTACGTAAAGTTTTTCTGGAAAGCGGACGACGACCGAGCGGCCCTTTTAAAACGCCTGGGCGCGCAGTGAGAAGCTTTCCCGTTTGACCCGGCTCGCGGTGGGTTTAATTACAACCCTTCCTGCGCGATGAACCGCGTCCACATAAAAACCTACGGCTGCCAGATGAACGAGCGCGACAGCGAAGCGGTCGCGGCGATGCTGCGCGCGCGCGGTTATCGCATCGTGGCCCGCGAGGACGAGTGCGACATCCTGCTGCTCAACACCTGCGCGGTGCGCGACGCCGCCGAACAGAAGGCCATTGGCAAGGCCCAGAACGTGCTCGCGCACAAGCGCCGCCGGCCGGACTTCGTCGTCGGCATCCTCGGCTGCATGGCGCAGAACCGCGGCGCGGCGCTGCTTGAACAGCTGCCCGACGTGGACCTCATCGTGGGCACGCAGAAATTCCACCAGGTGCCCAGCTATCTCGACAATCTCCGCGCCGCGCGCGCGGCGGGCGTGCCGGTGGGCGAAACCATCGTCGACCTCGCGGAGGAAGCCGGCTCGCAAAACGAAATCCGCGACCACGTGCTCGCGCAGGACGAGTTGCCGGATGCGCCGCCGCAGGTGAGCGCCTTTGTCTCGATCCAGCAGGGCTGCAACATGGACTGCTCCTTTTGCATCGTGCCGAAGACGCGCGGCGACGAGCGCTCTCGCCCGATGGACGATATCGTGCGCGAAGTCACGGAGCTGGCGGCGCGCGGCGTGAGGGAAATCACGCTGCTCGGGCAGATCGTCACGAGTTACGGCCGGCGCGACTACGCGCACACCGGCGGCGTGTCGCCTTTCGTGCAGCTGCTCGAGAAAATCCACGCGGTGGACGGCATCGAGCGCATCCGCTTCACCTCGCCGCACCCGCGCGGCTTCAAGGATGACCTGGTCGAGGCGTACGGCCGCCTGCCGAAACTTTGCGAGTACGTCCACCTGCCGATGCAGTCGGGCTCGAACCGCATCCTGCGCGCGATGAACCGGCCGTACACGCGCGAGCGCTACCTCGAGATCGTCGCCGCGCTGCGCGCCGTGCGGCCGGATATTTATTTTTCGACCGACGTCATCGTCGGCTTTCCCGGCGAGACCGACGAGGATTTCGCGCAAACGCGCGAGCTGCTCGAAGCGGTCAACTGCGACATGGCCTACGTTTTCAAATATTCCGTTCGCACCGGCACGCCCGCGGCCGAAATGCCGGGGCAGGTGCCCGACGAAACCAAGGAGCAGCGCAACCAGGTCCTGCTCGACCTGCTCCACCAAAATTCGGTGCGCCGCAACCTGTCGCTCGTCGGGCGGACGGAGGAGGTGCTGGTCGAAGGTCGCGACAAAACCGGTCAGCGCTTCACCGGCCGCACGCGCGGCAACCGCGTGGCGGTGTTCGAGGCCAACGAACGCCTCATCGGGCAACTGGCGCCGCTGCGCATCGAACGCACGACCGTGAGCACGCTGTACGGCGAGCTGGTGTTGGCTGGGGTCCCGAGCTAATCGTTCTCATTCTCTTACTCCTACTCGTTCTCAGCATGCCAACACCCCTGTTCGACCACGAAAAGCTACGGGCTTATCAGGAAGCGCTTCGATTCATGGCTTGGGTCGAGCCCTTGTTCGAGAAACTGCCAGCCAAGCTGGCGGTACGAGATCAACTTGACCGGGCGTCTACCAGCATCGTGCTCAATCTTGCCGAGGGCAACGGCAAGCGGTCCCACCCCGACCGCTGCCGTTTTTTTGACATAGCACGCGGACCTGCCCTCGAGTGCGCGGCGTGCCTTGATGTGCTGGTCATAAAACAGCGGATCCCTCAAGCTGAGGCGAATGAAGGGAAGCTCATCCTTTTGGCGACAGTATCCCTCCTTGCCGGGCTAATCGCACATTTTTCAGGTCAAGTGGAAGAGGGCGCCGCGGATTACGAAACGGAAAGCTTGGCGGACGAGAACGAGAACGAGTAAGAGAACGAGAACGAGAACGATTTTATCATGTCCCTCACCCTTGCCACCTTGCTCCCCGGTTTGCTGCTCGTCGTGCTCGGTGCGGCGGTTTTCGCCGGCACACCCGCCATCGTCGCGATCTTCAAAGCCATGCCGCGTTCGCGCGCGGCGACGTTCGTCTTTTTCTACGGCGGCGCGGCCTGGTTCCTCAATATTGTCTGGAATCTTTCGGCGGCCGACTTCGGTGACCACCGTCTGCTGCTCTTCATCGGCTTTTTCCTGGTGGCCATCCTGTCATTCTTCTATGTGCCGGATTTCCTGGCGGTGCGCGGGCTGTGCATTCTCACGCTGCTCGCCGGCTGGCCGGTGCTGATGTCGGGCTATATGAATTTCGACCATCCGCAGGTGTATTTCCTGAAAGGGTTCGTTTACGCCTGCATTGTCCTTGCGCTCTGGCTCGGCGCGCAACCGTGGCGGCTGCGGGATTTTTTCCAATGGCTTTTCGCGACGAGCGGACGGCCGCGCACCATCGGCGGTGCCCTGCTTGGCTACGGACTGTTGCTCTGCGTGGTGGCATTCACTTATTAAATTGCGATGACCGCGCCGGCTGAACCCGCAGTGTTGCTCGTCCTCGCCGGCCCGGCGGGCGCGGGCAAGACCACGCTGTGCGACCGGTTCGTGGCCGAGACGCCGGGCTTTTCGCGCGTCGTCACCGCGACCACGCGGTCGCCGCGCCCGGGCGAGGTGAACGACGTGCATTATCATTTTCTCACGCCGGCGCAGTTCGACGCCAGGCGCGCCGCGGGCGAATTTCTCGAGTGGGCCTATGTGCACGGCTCGCACCGCTACGGCACGCTGGCCTCCAGCGTGCTCGGGCCGGTGGCGGCGGGGCGCAGCCTGATCGTCAACCTGGATGTGCAGGGGGTGGATCATTTCCGCCGCGCGGCGGAGACCAACCCGCTGCTGCGCCGGCACCTCGCGACAATTTTCATCAGCGTGCCCACCTCCGAGCTGCGGGCGCGGCTGACGGGCCGCGGCAAGGACAGTGAGGAAGAAATCGCGCGCCGCCTGCGCACGGCCGAGGTGGAGCTGCGCGAGGCGGACAAGTTCGACTACCGCATCATCAGCCGCAGCCGCGACGAGGATTTCGCCGCGCTGCTCGACCTCTGGCGCCAGGCGCAGCGAAAAATCGCCAGTGGTCCTTAAGTTGGCGCCAGGGCATCGATGGCTTTCAGCTCGGCTGGGCTGAAAGAGAGATCTTTGAGGGCGGCGACGTTTTCCTCGATCTGTGCGATGCTGCTGGCGCCAATCAACACGGAGGTGACCTGCGGCTGGCGCAACACCCAGGCCAGGGCAAGCTGGGCGAGCGACTGGCCGCGTTTACGGGCGAGCTCGTTCAAAGCCTTGGCCTTTTTAATCTTCTCGTCGGTCACCTGCGCGGGGCGCAAAAAACCATGGGGCTTGGAGGCGCGTGAGCCCTTCGGGATGCCGCGAAGATACTTCTCCGTGAGCAGCCCCTGGGCCAGGGGGCTGAACGCGATGCATCCGATGCTTTCCTTTTTCAGCACATCGAGCAGGCCGTCCTCCACCCAGCGATCGAACATGCTGTAACGCGGCTGGTGGATCAAGCAGGGCGCGCCCATTTCGCGCAGAAGCCGGGCAGCGCGAGTAGTCTGTTCCGGTGTATAATTGGAAAGGCCGACATAGAGCGCCTTGCCGGCGCGAACGGCATGGGCCAGCGCGCCCATCGTCTCCTCCAGCGGGGTGTCGGGATCCGGCCGATGGGAATAAAAAATATCCACATACTCCAGGCCCATGCGCTCGAGGCTTTGATCAAGGCTGGCGAGCAGGTATTTCCGCGAGCCCCACTCGCCGTAGGGGCCATCCCACATGTGGTAGCCCGCCTTGGTTGAGATGATCAGCTCATCGCGATAGGCCGCCAGGTCAGCCTTCAAAATGCGGCCGAAGGTTGCTTCGGCCGAGCCGGGAGGGGGGCCGTAGTTATTGGCGAGGTCGATGTGGGTGAGCCCGAGATCGAAGGCCCGCAGGATCATCGCCCGGCTGTTTTTGAAATTGTCCACGCCGCCAAAGTTATGCCACAGACCCAGTGAAACGGCGGGCAGCTTGAGCCCGCTGCGTCCGCAGCGACGATAAAGCCCCGGATGGGCGTAACGATTCTCGGCCGCCGAGTACTTCATGGAATTTGGAATCAAAACTGAACCACAGCGATGAGGGTGTTCCAAGGGAGAAGTTTCGAGCGCGCGAGGCGCCCGTCCGCCATCACCGCCAGTCGCGCAGCGGCGTAACGACGGGCGGCGGGAGCTGCGGCCAGCGCGGACCGGAGGGCGTCAGCAGCACGGCGAGCCGGACGTCGTCGGTCGCTGGCGAGGTCTCGATCGTGAGCATTGCGGTGCCTTCGTTTTGATTCTCTTCGGGAGTAGGCGGGCGGGTGGAGGTCACTTGAAAGACCGCATCATCCGGCGCGAGAATGGCGGCGAGCAACGTACGACCGTGTTGCGTCAGCGTGGCGGTGCGGCCGTCGGCCGAGAGGGTAATTTTGCCTTCAGTCACCATGCCCCAGTGCAGGGGCGTGCCGGAACGGAGACCGGAAATGTCGTCCTGCACGAGAACGCGAGCCCGGTCGAGCAGCGCGACGCCCCGCAGGATCTGCTTCGCGGTGCCGGGATACGCCGCGGTGAGATCGGCGACCGCGAACGCCCGGTCCGGCGCATCGCTGAACGCGATGATGGGCGCGACAGCCTTCAGGTCTTGGAGGAGGTTGCCGGGGGTGATTGTATTCTGGCTGTGGTTGTTGAGTCGGTAATAGGTCCAGCGTTTTTTTCCAAAGTAATCGGGCAGGTCGTAATTGTCCGCGCCGAGATATTCGGCCCAGCGCACGCCGTCGGCATCGAGGACGAAGGCTCCCAAGTCCAGATGGGAATGATTGGCGGCGTTGTCGCCGGCCTTGAAGCCGACGAAAATCGCGCGCGGGTCGTTCCACGCGCTGCGAAAGATCGCGATATCCGCGGCTCCGCGGAAGTGGAGATCGAGCGGAACGTGCTCGGCCAATTCGGCGGAATTTCGCACCACAGGGTTGGGATACCAGATCGCATTGAGCGCGAAGAAACGGTGCGCGAAGAAACGGTCTTCCCTCTGTTTCTGCTCGATCTCCGCCGCCAGCAAGGTCCGGCTTTCAGCCAGCGCGGCGGGGTGATGATAACGCTCAGCCAGCCAGGCAAAGGCGGGGGTTTGTTCAGAGTTAAGATGGCTGTCGGCATAATTGAAGACGGGGCCGACCGGTCCCTGCACGGCGAGGCGGTACAAGGCGGTGCGATCGAAATCGGGCGCTGCACCCAGGCCAAAATCGGTGCCGAGCACGCCCTCCAATTCGGCGAGAATGATGACGTTGTAGGTGGTTCCGTAAGTCCAATACCCGGGACCCTCGGGATAGGCACCGTCGGGTTGGTAGCGGGCCATTACCCGCGGCAAGGATGTTCGCACGCCGTTCACGACCAACCGGGCGATCTCCGGATTATCCTCGCCGATCGCCAGCGCCGCAGTGAGCAGGCCGCCGTTGCACACCTGGTTCCAGTTCGTATCGGCGGTAACCCAGAAAACGCGCTGATCTTTCTTCGGGTCCGGCCCATAGGCGGTGGCAGCGAAGACCAGGGATTTGTCGAGCAAGGCCTGTTTGATCGTCAAACGTTCGGCTGGCGTCAGTTGCCGGTAGAGCCAGTCGTAGCCGATGCCGACGGCAAAGCTCATTTCAGCGACGTCGAGGAAATGCGACGGGTTCCAGTCCGGAAAGGCGGCGACTGTCAGCAGGTCGCGTTTCGCCCGATCGGCGAACCGCGCGTCGCCGGTCAAGCGGTAAGCCAGCGCGCACGTCACGATGTGATCGAGGGCGGTGCGGGACTGTTCGAGGAG
>DASYOA010000132.1:0-2519 GCA_036008265.1 Opitutaceae bacterium | reverse complement strand
AAACGAAGAGAACCTCTTCGACAGCGGCCTCTACATCGGCATGATGGGCACGGCCACCGCGCTCGTGCTCCAGGTGGTCGGAGTGATCCCGGCGAACCTGCTGGCTGCCTATTCGTCGAACCTTTTCGGCATCGTGTGCGTGGCCCTGGTGAAAATTCGCCACGTGCGCGGCTACAAACGGCAGCTCATCTTCGATAGCCAGACCGCGCCCGCTCTCACCACCACTTCCGTCCTTCCCGCCAAGGCCTAACCCTCTGATTTCGCGTCATGAACAAGACGCTCCTGCTCATCATCGTAGATTTTCTCTTCCTCAACCTCATCGCGCTCACGCGATGGGAGAAGGCGGAGCCTGTGCACCCAAGCCGGCCCCCCGTTCCGCAGATCGCCGCGAATGATACCGCCTCGCCGGACAAGGACCTGGTTGAAATGATGAAGCAGTCCCTCGCCGACGAGCAGGCGACGCGCGCGCAGATCACCCAGCAGCTTCAGTCCACGCAAGCCACGCTCCAGCAGCACGACCAGAATCTTGCCCAGCTCCAGTCCGAAAAAACCCAGCTCGCCTCCACGCTCGGCGAGACGCAGCAAAAAGCCCAGGTGCTGGCCCAGCAATATGCGGCGGCGTCGCAGGATGCGACCATGACCAAGGAGCAGCTGGCCGCGCTGCAAAAGGAACTCGAAGCCCGGCGCGCCGAGGCCGAAAAACAAAAACAGGATCTCGCCGCGCTCACGAAACTCCATGCCGAGGCGCAGCAAAAAATCGAGGACCTCAACGTTGCGGTCAAAGTTTCCGAGCAGGAGAAGCAGCTCCTCCGCGAAACCGCCGACAGTCTCAAGACACAGGTCGAGGCCGAGCGCGAGGAACGCCAGAAAGTCCAGGCCACCACCACGCAGCTCGCGCAGGGCGTCGGCCAGCTCGCCCAGAAATCGGGCGAACTCACGCAGGAAATTCGCGCGAACACCCCGATCAACGCCAACACGCTGTTTGACACCTTCCTCGCGAACCGCGTGCCCACCACGTTTACCATCAGCCGGCCGGTGCTCTTTGGCTCGGGCGAAAGGTCGAACGAGGCCCATACCCTGCTCGTGCAGGACGGCGCGCAGGCTTATGCGCTCGTGCATGTGAACGACACGCCCTTCGACTTCGGCCCGCAGCGGCCGGGCATCGATTGGCAGAAATTTTCTGTCACCTTCTCCCGGCCGCCCTATGAAACCTCCGCCCGCTCGCTCGCCTTCCTGGCGCTCGATCCGCGCATCATCGCCATCCCGGTTGACCAGGCGCAAGTCACCGCGCTTGGGGTGAAAGTTTACCAGACCGCGCTCGACCCGTTCAAATTTCCCAACGCGGTGCTGATCAGCGACGGCGGCAAGGGCTACGGCGAAGTTCCCTTCAAGCTCGATCCCTCTACGCCCGGCTACGTGAAAATGGACAGTCACTTTTTCAAGCGCCTGGCCGGCGCCTTTTCGCCCTCGACCGGCGACCTCGTCCTCAGCGAGACGGGCGAACTCCTCGGCATCATGGTCAACGACAGCTACTGCGCCGTCGTGAACAATTTTCTCCCGGCCAAAACCATCACGACTGGTGACAATATTGCCGCGCAGCAGACCGGCGAGATCCTCAACACGCTGATCGCGCGCGTCGGCAGCCTGCCGTACCGCCTGCAGTAACCGCGGGCGCAAAGTCTTTCCGCGCCTGCCCTCCAAGGCTTTGGCGGCGGATAATCCGCGGGAAACTAATCGGAACCGGGCTGGCTGAAAACCGCACTGCGGAGCAATCCCCACTGAAAGGATTGTTCCGCCTCGCGGGCGAAACCTTCCGCGGCAATCAGTTCCTCCGCCGGCGGGAGCACCCGGGCCGACAGCGTCGTTTGCCAGTGGAAAAAGGCGTAGAGTACCGCGAGCCAAACCCGGGCGCGCAGCCGCGCCAATCCCCGTGGCGGCAGAATGAAGTCGGCCCAGAGCCAGCGCGCACCGGGCCGCAGGCTCGCAGCGATGCGGTGAACGATATCCGCCGTTTGTTCTGCGGTGAAACAATCGAGGAAGAACAGCGTAATGACCGCATCGTAATTTTTCTCCGGGAGAATCGCGGTCAATAGATCGGCCTGGCGAAACGTCACGCGCGCGCGAGCTTCCGCGGGCAGGCGGGACTCCGCGCGCGCCAGCATGGCCGGGCTGAGGTCGAGGCAATCGATGTGTGCATCCGGCGCGGCGCGCACGAGCTGTTCGAGGCAGCGGCCGTCGCCTTCGCCGAGCACGAGGATGGAGCGGCAATCCCGCAATTTCTCCAGGAAACAAAAACGCGCGCGTTCCAAGTCGCGGCCGAATGCGCCGTATTCAAGCGGACGATAAATGCGGGCAAGGCGGTCAAAACTGCGTGGCGTACTCATTGCGGGAAAAGCAGGTTTGCGAGCAGCAGCACGAACGGTGGTGTCATCAGCGCGACGTCGGCCAGCACCCGCGCGAGTTGGCGGCCGCAACGGACGTGCGCAAGGTCGACGGCCCCGAGCAGCCCGCCGCTGGCC
>DASYOA010000131.1:0-3760 GCA_036008265.1 Opitutaceae bacterium | reverse complement strand
GCCTCGAGCCATGGACGCACAAGGTGGGCCCACGCGGCATCGGCATGGCGGACGAGGTGGAGTTCGACGTTGGAAACCACAGTGAGCGAATGAACGCAAAGGTTCGCGTCCGCTCAATCCTCATTCACGCCCGACCGAAATAAAAAACCCCCGCGGCGCGAGCCGGCGGAGGCAAGGGTGTAACGATGGAGGAAAAGGCGGCGGGCTCAGGCCTTGGCCAGCGCGTACTTGGCGACGTGGCTCTTGGCGTGGTTGGCGGCGTTGCGGTGGACGACACCGGACTTCACGGCCCGATCCATCGCGGAGGCGTAGGCGACGCCCACGGTCCTGGCCTTGGCCGCGTCACCCGCGGTGACCGCCTGGTCAAATTGTTGTGCAGCGTCTTGAGACGGGTTTTGACCGCGCGGTTGCGTGCAGCGAAGCGCAGGGCTTTGCGGGCGGCTTTGATAGCAGATTTGGTGTTGGCCATGGCGAAGGTACGTTCTGAGCCGGTCAAAGACTCAAACCCACGGCAGTGAGTCAAGCGCGTTTTCCCGGCGGAGAAAGAAACTAGGCCTGTTTCACCCCGTGCGAACCGGCCCATCGTGCGTCACGTTTCGCTTTGCAGCGCGGTTGCCACCTCCCTATTCATACCTGTAGCCGGTTGGTGCCAGCATGAATCTTAAACTCCGTCTATCCCTGCTGTTGGGCTTGTTGCTCCTCGCATTTCTTGCCGCACTGCTCGTGCTGCATGCATTCGAGCGGCAGCAGTCGGATGAACTGTTGGCCGGCGTACGCCAGGAGCGCCTGGCGTTGCTCAACCGCTGGCTGGAGACGAGCGGATTGTCCTTGCAGGAGTTTGCCGGCGACTATGCGCAGTGGAATGAGATGGTGCGCTTCGTGGAATCACCCGACCCCGCATGGTCGCAGGCAAAGATCGAAGCCGACCTGCCGGGTTTCAATGCCCAAGCCGTGTGGGTGCTGCGGCCGAATGGTTCGCTCGTTTATAGCTTCAACCGCCTCGACGACCGCACGCTGGCGCCACCGCCACTCACGCCCGGTAATTTCGCCGTGCTGGTCGGCGGCTCGGCGCGACCGCATTTTTTCCTCGAGAGCCATTCCGGCCTGCTCGAAATCCGCGGCGCCCCCATCTCGACCGACCTGACAGCCAACGCGCCTTTGCATGGCTGGCTGCTGGTCGCGCGCCGGTGGGACGATGCTTATTTGAAAAACCTGGCCGACCTGACCGAGAGCACCGTGTCGCTGGCCGCGCCGGACGATCCTCCAAGTCCCCCGGCTGACACCCACCTGATCCTTAACCAATCGCTCGACGACTGGCAGGGCCGGCGATTGCGCATGCTCACGATCGACTGTGACACCTCGAAACTCCACAAGGTGCTGGCGCCCGCCATGTTTGAGGCGCGCATTTTCGTCGCCTTTGGCCTGCTCATGATCGCCGCGCTCGGCCTTGCCCTGCAACGATGGGTCTTGCGCCCGCTCAACTGGATCAGCGACAGCCTCAAGCGCGGTGACACCGCACCCATCGGCCCGCTGTTGCGCGAAAAGAGCGAGCTCGGCGGCGTGGCGCGGCTGGTCGAGTCGGACTTCGCGCAACGCGAGGCGCTCCGCCGAAGCGAGGAGTCCCTGCGCCACACGCTCGACGAGCATGAGCGCCTCGGGCGCGACTTGCACGATGGCGTCATCCAATCGCTTTACGCCACCGGCCTCGGGCTGGCCGGCATCCGGGCGCTGGTGCACACCGATCCGGCCGAGGCGGAGGAACGCCTTGAGCAGACACGCCACGCGCTCAATGAAACCATTCGCGATGTGCGCAATTTCATCAACGGCCTCGAGCCCGAGGCGCTCAAGCAGCAAACGTTCACCCATGCCGTGGAAGCATTGATTGAATTCCGAAAAAGCGTCCGGCCCTTTCACGCCACGATTGAAATTGATGAAAAACTGGCCGAGCGCCTCACCCACGAGCAACGGGTGCATGCGTTGCAAATCACCCGTGAAGCCGTGAGCAACGCCTTGCGCCACGGCCAGGCCAACCAGGTGGACATCGCGCTGCGGCCCCTCAACAGCCGCGGGGTCGAGCTTTCCATCACCGACGACGGGCACGGCTTCGATCCATTGGCACCCGGCCATGGCGGGATCGGCCTGCAAAGTTTTGCCGATCGGGCCCGCGAACTCGATGCCAATCTCTCCATTGAGTCGGCAACGGAAAAAGGCACTCGCGTGAAACTCACATTTATCCTACCCACTTCCCCAAAATGACCAACACCCGCACGCCCATCCGCATCCTGATCGTGGACGATAGCGAACTTGTGCGTCGCGGCATCAAGACCGTGCTCGCAGCACACAGCCAGTCACCCCTGCGCGTGGTCGGCGAGGCCGGCACCGCCGCCGCCGCCGTGGCCGAGACCGCACGCTTGAAGCCCGATATCGTGTTGCTCGACATCCGCCTGCCCGACGGCTCGGGCTTCAACGCCTGCCGCGAGATTTTGCGCAGCCAGCCCGACACGCGCGTGGTCGTGCTCACCTCGGTTTCCAGCGACAATTTTATCTACGAAGCCATTACGTCGGGCGCCCAAGGTTATTTGCTGAAGGAGATCGACCCCGCCGGCCTGGTCCAGGCACTGATCGACGTCGCGGACGGAAAATCGATCCTTGATCCCGATACCACCGCGCGGGTCATGCGCCTGGTGCGCGCCCAGTCAGGCAGCGCGACCAGCGAAGATCTCGCCTCACTCTCCCCACAGGAACGCCGGGTGCTCGCGCTCGTGGCCGAGGGAAAAACCAACAAGGAAGTTGGCGAACGGCTCGGCCTCAGTGACAACACCGTGAAGAACTACTTGGGCAGCGTGTTCGAAAAGCTTCACATCAAACGACGTTCGCAAGCAGCGGCGCTCTACGTGCAAAACACCCCATCCAAGCAATAGGGTATATCAGGCCTAGCCTATTTTGGCCTAAATTCTTAGTCTTCAGGCCCTAGGCGTTTTGGTGACATTACAGTACACTTGGGACTCAAATTCACCCATGGCCTATTATTTGATGCGCAATCCTGACGCATGCAGCCGCCCACAAACGGGCAGACGGATGGCCACGGCTTTCACCATTTTGGAGGTGATGGTGGCCACGATCGTGTTGGTTTTTGCCATCACAAGTTCGATCACCGTGATGCAGTCTGGCTTTCAAGCGCTCGACACCGCGCGCAATCTCACGACCGCCGGACAGATCATGGAAAACGAAATGGAAAGCCTGCGGCTCAAAAACTGGGCGCAAATCCAGGCGTTGCAGGATGCCGGCAACACCACCGTGACGCCCGACCCAAGCCTTGGCCCAGTCGCCATGCGCTTCAACAGCACATGTAAGATCAGCGATCTGAAGACCGATATGAAGCAGATCACGCTCGCAACCACTTGGACTGGCACCGACGGTCGCCCGCACACCGTGAGCTACCTCACCCGTTACGGAAAGAACGGCCTCAATGATTACTACTACACAGTGCACTAGGACTTCTGCGGTCGATCCGATGGCGACGAGTGCAGAAGCCTCGGGGGTAGGGCGGGATCGCCGTAATGTTCCAATCCATTTTTACAGAAGGTCGCAAAGGGAACGAAGCGACCAAGGTCTGCTTCTACCCGATTTCCAAGCAGGCCCTGCTTTTGCCTTTGATAGCAGAACCACCAACGACTCTTCGCGACCTTGGTGTAAAACCCGTTTCGATGACTGCCGCACGCGCGGTTTCACCCTGGCCGAGGTCATGATGGCTGGAGCA
>DASYOA010000130.1:0-2047 GCA_036008265.1 Opitutaceae bacterium | reverse complement strand
TTTTCCCCCGTGACGATCTTCGGCTCCGCTGCCGTCCACAACCCGAGTTTTACCAGCGTTTCCTTTGCGGCCCGGCCATAGGGCGCCGTTTCCACATTTGCGATGGCCAGCTTCTGCACGGCGGGCGAGCGGACGGCATCGGCGACGGAGGACAGTTTCAGCCCCGGTTTGGTGGTCCAAAGGACCAGTCGCCCCACGGCGAACCGGGTCAGCGATTCCTTCTCGCCGTAGCCACTTTTAATGAGCGCCTCCGGGAACGACATGTCCGCCGAGAGAAACAAATCGTACGGGGCGCCGTTGGTAATTTGTGCGACCAGGTTGCCAGATGAGCCTGTGGTGACGGTGACTTCGGTATCCGGCTCCAGCTTCCTGAACTGGACGTTCAGCGGATCGAGCACGTAAACGAAGTTGGCGGCGGCGGCGATGAAGAGCTTGTCGCCGGCGAAAGCCGCCAGCGGCAGGAACAACAACAGGATCGAAATAAAACGTTTCATGATTTTAGCCACAAAAGAGCACAAAGAGTGCAGAGACCAACTCAAAGAACGCTTTTTTTAACCGCGGATTGCACCCTGCTTTGCTCTTCGAGCTTCGAAGGGCAGGCGGATGGATACGGATGGGGAGTTTTTATCTGGCCTCTGCGCTCTCCGCGTCTCCGCGGTGAAGTCCGAATTCAGTGTTCAGCGTTCGACGTTCGGAGTTCAGCGTTATCGCCGGATCGTTCCAGCATGCGCGTGAGGTAAAGCTGCTCGGGTCCGACTTGGGCCAGGTGGAGTGCCTGCCGGAAACTTTCCGCTGCGGCCCGATGGTCCTTCAGGCGCCAATGCAATTCGCCCACCACCGCATGGAGCAAATAATGGGACTCCAACCGGTCGCGCTGCGGGATTTTCGCGATGGCATCGAGCCCGGCCTGCGGCCCGCGCAGATGCGCCACCGCCACGGCGCGGTTCAAGGCCACGATGGGCGACGGCTTGATCCGGTTGAGCTCGTCGTAGTGGCGTAGAATGCGTGTCCAATCCGTGGACGCGTAGTCCGCCGCGGTGCAATGAATGGCGGCAATGCCGGCCTGGAGGTGGTACTCGCTCAGTTCATTTCCTTTCGCCGCTTCGCCGAGCTGAACCAGCCCGTGCTCGATCAACGACTGGTCCCACTTGGAGCGATCCTGGTCGTCCAGCCGCAACAAATCGCCGCGCTCATCCAAACGGGACGGGAAGCGCGCGGCGCTCAAAAACATGAGGGCGAGCAGGGCATGGCTGCGCGATGACCGCCCGGCTGGATGGGTGACGAGAAGGGATGTCAATCGAACCGCTTCCTGGCAGAGCTCTTCCCGCAGCAGGCGCTCGCCGGCCGAGGCCTTGTAGCCTTCGTTGAACAAAAGATACAGTGCCGCCAGCACGCCCCCGAGCCGGGGGGCCAGGTCTTCGCCTTCCGGGAGGTCGAAGCCGATGCCGGCGGCTTGGATTCGCTGCTTGGTGCGCGTGAGCTGTTTCTCGATCGCCGCCTCGCTGGTCAGAAAGGCGCGCGCGATTTCCCCCGTGCTGAAACCGCACAGCACTTTCAGGGCGAGCACGACCTGGGCGTCGGGCGCGATGGCCGGGTGACAGCACACAAACAAAAGGCGCAAGGCGTCGTCGCGGATCTCGTTATTGTCCCCGCCGGCCGCGGCCGGGGTTGATCGCGTCTGCTCGAGATACGTGATGATGGCCGATTCCTTGCTGTTGGACATGCGCTGGTGCCGGAGGGCGTCGCGGGCGAGATTCATCGCCACGCGTGTGATCCAAGCCGAAGGGTTGGGCGGCACGCCCATGGACCAGGTGTGCAGGGCCCGGAGGAGAGCTTCCTGCGCCACGTCTTCCGCGAGCGTGATATTATGCACGCCGAGCAATCGGATCAGCGCGCCGTGCAAACGTCCGGCCTCATGGCGGAAAAAATGCTCCACCAACTGGGCTGGCTCATTGCCCGCCGGTTGGACGCCCGCGGGGGAACCTTCAGCCGGCAGATTTGGATCCACGAGTGGCACGGAGAATTTAAAGATGTGGGCGGGGTGGCC
>DASYOA010000129.1:0-13696 GCA_036008265.1 Opitutaceae bacterium | reverse complement strand
GGAGCCTCCAGGTGAATGCGAATCAACACCGTCGTTGAATCATCGGAGAGGCGGCTGGCTTCCACCTCCCCCACCTTGAATTCGCGGTAGAACACCGGTGCACCCGTGGTCAGTGAGCCGAGCTTTTCGCTCTGCAAGATGAAAGTCCGGCCCTGGTCGACGACATCCGGAGCCGGCGTCTTGTCGAGGCCAATGAAGTGCTCCGCCGGCGGCCCCTTGCCGGGCAGTACGTTGAGATGCACCCCACTGACCAGGGTATCGAGACCGCTTACGCCGGAAAAACCGATCTCCGGGCGTACGATCCAAAACTGTGAACCGGTACTGGCGAGCGACGCCGCGCTCTTTTTCAAGCGCAGGCGAATGCTGACTCCATCCAATCCCGGCTTTAGCTCCACCGCTTCCACCGTGCCGGCGGAAACGCCCTTGTAATCGAGCACGGTTTTCCCGGCCTCGACGCCTGAACCGTCGGCAAAATCGATCGTGATCTCAGGCCCGCGACTTTGCAGTTCGCGGAAACCCATCCAGCCGCCAATCGCGAGCGCGATCAACGGAACGACCCAGATGAGCGGAAACGCAGGGGCATCGGACACTTTGGGTGCAGGAGGAGAACTCATGATGGGGATGGGGCTCGCCAAAGAATGCGCGGGTCAAACGCCTGGGTGGCGAGCACGGTCAGCACCACCGCCGCCGCGAAGGCCACGATGCCGCTGCGCGCGACCACCGTCGAAAATTCGCCAAACTGCACCAACCCCGTGAGGAATGCGGCCAGGAAGACGTCGAGCATCGACCAGCGCCCAATGAAAGCGAGGACGGCATAAATTCGCGTCAAGCGCCGTGAATCCACGGAGGCGCCCCGGCGCGCGTTCAATAATAGCCAGCCCAACCCCACGAGCTTTAGCACCGGGATGATAATGCTCGCCGTGAACACAATGAGGGCGAGCACCCACAGGCCCTGCCGCCAAAGCTCGACCGTGCCGGAGAAGATGGTGTCGCTGCGGTTGCGGCCGGAGGTCTCCGTGCTCAGGACGGGAAGCAGGTTGGCCGGCACCAGCAAGATAGCGGCGGTCAGCGCCAGCGCGGCAGCGGTGGAGGTGTTTTTGAACCTGGCAAGTGGAGGGAAGCGTTTCAATGCGAGGCAGGGACATCGGATCCTTCGGCTGAGTGAATCGCGGCCGCCGAATCGAAATCAAAACTGTGCTGTGCGATCAGGAGCGAAAGGGCCATGGCGCAGTAGCACCAGAATCCGGGGCCGATGGTGACTTCGACGAGGCTGCCCAACTTCATCAGCGCAACGAGGACAGCCAGCACCTGCACCTCGGGAATCGCCCAGTGCTGGAGGACACGGGCCACCCGGAATAAAAACCGGAGATCGTCATTTTGCCAACCCAGCCGGGAGGAGGTGTGCAGGACGGCCAAGGTGGCGAGGAGCGCGAACGGCAGGAGTCCGCCACAAAGGAAAACCAGGATGGCCAGCGGGCCCATGCCGCCGTCCCACAGGCTCCACACGCCGGTGAACAGAAGGCTGATGCGCTCGTCGCCCAGCTTACCCGCGCTGATGAACGGCAACACCGCCGCCGGCAAAGCGAAGACCAGGCCCGTGATGGAAAAAACGAGCGCCGTGTCAGGCCCCAGTCGCGTGCCTTGGGCCAACACCGCTTCACAACGCACGCAAAGCGCCTTCTCTCCCGGTTCAAGGTGAATCGGCCGGTGCTCCTGACCACATAAGTGGCATGCTAGGCGTGCCTGTGAGTCCATGGTGGGAGTAAAATGTGGGCATTCTATCGGTAACCAATGGCGCAAAATCCGCTTGAGTTAATGTCGCCCAAACCCGGGCGGATGGATGTCGATATCCACGTGGCCTCGGGGGCCATCGTCTCGGCGTCCACCACCCCAGCCATCACCGTACAGCCATGGGCCGTCGTGATACCACGGGCCCTCGTCGTGATAATAGCCGCCACCGTCCACGATGCAACCGCCCAACCCGAACTGCAGGCTGAACAAGACCAGCGTGCTGAGGAGAATTTTTTTGATGTTTTTCATGGGCGGTTGACCGGGTTGGCGTTGTTTTCGTATTCCACCAAGCCGACCGTGCCGCCGGTGGGATCGGCAATCATGGCGAAACGGCTGCCAAAGGCGGCGTCATGCGGTGCCACCACAATTTCCCCGCCGAGTGCTGAGACTCGCGCAAGCGTCTCGTCGAGATTCGCGACGCGAATGACGCCCAGCCAGCCAGGTTTGGCGTCCTCGCGATCCGGGAGGAGCGACACACTGCCGCGATTGAGCTCATCGCTCGAAAGCAGCAATTCGTTTTTCTTTTTCGTGCGGGCGTCCAGCGCCACGTTATAATTAAAGACTTGTTGATAAAAAGCTGCCGCGCTCAGCGGGTCTTTCGCCAGAAGGTGAAACCAATTCCAGTCGCCGGGTGCCGGTTCGTCATCGGCGGAGTCACCTGAGCTCGACTGAAGCAGACCGATGGGGGAACCCTCCTTGTCCGTGATGATGGCTTGTGTGCCGATTTTGGGAAATTCACGGGCCGGGGCGCGCACTTCTCCGCCCGCCTTCGTCACGAGCGAAAGGGACGATGCGATATCCGTGACCGCGATGTAATTGATCCAGCGGGAAGCATGCGGCGAAGCCGACGAGGATCGTTGCCTCAATCCGGCGACCGGATGGTTCCCATTATTAAATACCGTGTAGGAAACGCCGTTTTGAGCCAGGGTGAGGGCGGTCCAGCCGAACGCCCCGGAATAAAACTTCGTCGCGGCGGCGGAATCGTTGGTGAACAATTCGGCCCAGACGAATTTGCCGGGGTGCGTCTCTTTGCTGGCGGGATCGTTAAGCGGCGGAAATGGCGCGGCGCGGGCGGAGGCCGCAAAACTGATGAGACCCAGCATCGTCGTCGCAACGACGACAACGGTCGCCAGCCGGTGGTAAATGGAAGTCGTGTACATGCGACTTGGAAAATAGCCCATCTCACGAAACGGCGAAATGGGGTATTACCCACCGTCGCCGAACATCCCGCTTCGAACACCAAACGTTCAAAATGTTCCTTCGCCCTGGCCGCGAAGTTTCAAGTGCCAGATACCATGTTCAAGATAGCCGACCGCTTCTGTCTCCCGAATCCTGACCCTAATCCTGACACTTGGCTACCTGTTACTTGATACTTGTTGCAAACCACCCCAGCAGGCCAACACCCCATAGCACCACCACCCGGCCAACGTTAAGATTGCTTTATAGTGATCCATTATATCAAAGCGGTCCGAAATTTTTCTGGTCAGGCGAATTTGCGGCGGCTCGCTCTTTCGTGTTTCTGCATCTCCGGTCTCATGGCCGGCACCCGCCTGTTGGCCCAATCGGAGGATTCCACTCCCACCCAGCGGGCCCGCTCGTCGCCGGTCCTCACAGTCTATTTCGAGAACGATGTTTTCAACGGCACCGACCGCCACTACACCGCCGGAGAGAAAATTTCCTGGCTTTCCGCCGATCTCACCGAGTGGGGTTGGCAGGGATGGCGCAAGGACATCGTCGATGCCCTGCCGTTCGTGAATCGACCTGAGGGCCAGAAAAACTTTGGCATCGCCTTCGGCCAAAGCATGTACACGCCGCAGGATCTCACGCTCCGTACGCCCGATCCCAAGGACCAGCCCTACGCCGGCTGGACCTATCTCGAATTTGCTTTCATCAGCAAGACCCCCGTCATCACCGACACGCTCGCCCTCCAGTTTGGCATGGTCGGCCCTCACAGTTATGCCGAGCAAACCCAGGATCTCGTCCACAAATTGATCGGCGACCCGAAGCCGCAAGGCTGGGCCCACCAGCTCCACGACGAACCAGGCGTAAACCTCATTTATGAACGCAGTTGGCGCCTCTATGCGCGCACGCTCGATAATATCCTCGGTGTCGACCTCGTGCCCCGCGCCGGCGCCTGCCTCGGCAACGTGCAAACCTACGCCAACGCCGGCGGCATCCTGCGCTTCGGTTTCAATCTCCCGAGCGATTTTGGCGTCCAGCTCGCCAGCCCCGGCAGCCTCGGCAGCGCGCCCTCCGACGATCTCGATCCGCGCGTCTCCCCCACCCGCAATTTCAGCCTTTTCGTTTTCACCGCGGTGGACGGTCGCGCCGTGGCGCGGGATATTTTCCTCGACGGCAACACCTTTGGCTCCAGTCCCTCCGTCCACAAGGAGTCCTTTGTCGCCGACCTGAGCGCCGGTGTCGGCCTCATCGTTGGCCGCTGGCAGTTCACTTTCACCCAGGTAAGACGCACGCGTGAATTCAAGACCCAGCAGCAATCGCACGACGATTTCGGCTCGGTCGCCCTGTCCCGCGCCTTCTAGGAGCATCTTCGTCTAGATCGACACACGGCGTATCGCAGAAACGGTTTCGTCATTCCGAGCACAGCGGGGAATCTCGTCTTCTGTAAAGTGCAACCCATTAGGTTACACTACGGCCGGGATTCCGCGCAGCCCTCGGAATGACAGGGGAAGGCATAGGTCTTGGCGGAGTATATATAAAGCAGGCCAAGCCTGATTGTATAATATATAGAATTGGTCGCGGCGAATATCCCAGCGGGTAACACCCCATATCGGCAGGGGCGCAGGTCGTATATACCTGCTGCATGACAATCAAAAATCTGTTTCCTTTGCCCGTTGTGGCCCTCGCCGCGCTGCTGTGCGCCCCTACTCCCGGGTTCGCCCGATCCATCTTGCTTACGGCAGAAAACTTCACGCTGCTCGGCGGCACAGCCATCACCAGCACCGGTGTGGTTGGCACGACGATCAAGAACGGCAACATCGGTCTCGCCCCGGGCGCCACCAGCGCAATCACCGGCTTTCCGCCGGCCGTGGTCACCGTGGGATCGATTCTCATCACCGGCACGGCGACCAGCCAGGCCCGGCTGGATCTCATCACGGCCCAGGTCAGTCTGGCCGGCATGGCGGCCAACGCGGACATGAGCAACATCGACCTGGGCGGGAAAACCCTGGCCCCCGGCGTCTATAAATTTACCGGCGCCGCGGGACAGACCGGCGCACTCGTGCTCGACGCCCAGGGAAAAAACAACGTGTTCTGGGTTTTCCAAATCGCCACCGCCCTTACCACCTCGATAAATTCGTCGATTACGGTCATCAATTTGGGTTCCAATGGCGGCAGCGATGACGGCATTTATTGGAACGCCGGCAGCGCCATCAATATCGGCGGCAACAATGCGATCGCCGGAAATTACCTGTCGGGCACCAGCATCTCTTTCGGCACCACCACGAGTGGCAGCGGCCGGGCCCTCGCGTTGGCCGGGGTCTCCCTCAATCAAACCGTCATCGACGCCCACGGCGGCCCGGCGGGCAGCGACTGGACCGGCAGCTTGGTCCTTGGGCCCCCCGGCAGCCCCGCATCACCCTCTTTGCTTCCCTCTCCCTCCTGCATTGCGGTGGATGGATCCGGCAACCTCTATGTAGGTGATTCCTCCCTCAATACGATCCAGCAAATCTCACCGACCGGAGTCGTGAGCCTCGTCGCTGGCTCGTCGGGTTCGGGCGGTTCGACCGACGGCACCGGCGCCAGCGCCCTCTTCAACCAGCCAGGCGGCATTGTCATCAACAGTTCAGGGGTTTTGTTTGTTGCCGATACCGGCAACTCGACGATTCGCAAAATTGCACCCGGCGGCGTTGTCACCACCTTCGCCGGCTCCGCGGCCAACAAGAGTTATCAAGACGGCACCGGCACCTCCGCCTGGTTTAATTCACCGGTGGGAATCGCCGTGGATGCATTCGGCAATCTTTTTGTGGCCGATTCAAAGAATACTGTCATCCGCAAGATCACCCCTACTGCCGCCGTTACCACTTTCGCCGGAGCCGCCGGAGTTATCGGGTCAACCGATTCACCTGCACGATTCAACGCCCCCTTTGGCCTGGCCGTGGATTTTAGCACCAGCAACGTCTATGTCGGCGACAGCAGTAACAACACGATCCGCAAAATCACGTCCTTCGGCATCACATCGACACTGGCGGGCCTGCCTTTGACCACCGGTTCGGCCGATGGAACCGGCAACGTCGCGCGCTTCAATCTACCGGACGGCGAAGCCACGGACACCGCGGGCAATGTCTATATCGCGGATACCGCCAGCTCCACCATCCGCAAGATGACTCCCGGCGGCACCGTGACAACGATCGCGGGCCAGGCGGGCGTCCAAGGCCTGACGGACGGGACCGGCACCGGCTCCTTGTTCAATCAGCCTGAAGCTCTGACCGTGGACACGGCTGGCAATATTTACGTGGCGGATACCGGCAACGCTGCCATCCGCAAAATCACTCCGGTCGGCGTCGTGACCACCATAACGACATCGACATCGGCATCGACAACCCCAGCGCCAGCGCCCACCCCTGCACCGTCAAGCGGCGGCGGCGGCGGCGCATTCGATGACTGGTTCATCCCGGCCCTCGCAGCCCTCGCCCTCGTACGCCGGCGTTTCCTCAAACGCTCACAAAGCTGAGCTTATCTCTCCCGAAAACTTCAAGCCCGCTCTCTCGAGCGGGCTTTTTTTATGCGTACAAGCTTCGACGTTGGACGTTCGACCTGTCCTCCGTCTTGTCCGCCATAGCTTCAGCGACGGCGGAAGCCCTGAGCCAGTCGAAGGGGCGAAGGAGGATGTTTGACGTTGGCTGTTCGTTCGCATGAGCGATGCGGGTTAGCACAACACCCCATTTTCAGCCGGACGTTTTCCGGGCAGTCTTGAGCCAATGAATAATCTCCGGCTCTCTTCCGCCCCATCGCTGATCAGCAAACGCCGCGCCGCCCACGCGCTCTTGTCATGATCTCCCCCACTTCCTTTTCCGACACCTCGGAACCTTCGCGCCAGGCGACCGGTCCCGCCGACGAGGCAACGACCTCAGGTCAGCAAGCCGCGCATGACGCTGAGTTGGTCCGGCGTTTCAACGCCGGGGACGACTCCGCCTTCGTCGAGATCGTCACGCGCTATCGCGGAAAAATGTTCGCCATCGCGCTCGCCCATCTTCGGAACCACGCCGACGCCGAGGAAATCGCCCAGGACACTTTCATCCGTGCGCATCGCGGCCTGGCGCGTTTCCGCGGGGACTCCTCCCTCGCGACCTGGCTGCACCGCATCGCCTTCAATCTCTCGCACAACCGCTATTGGTATTTTTTCCGCCGCCACCGCCACAACTCGCTGTCGCTCGACTCCGCCTTCAACGATGACAATCAATCGACCGTCTCCGACTTGATCGCCAGCGATGCGCCGACTCCCGCCCGCGAGGAGACGAACCGCGAATTTCTCGCGCACGTCAAAGCGTGCATGGATAAACTCAGCACCCAGCAGCGTGAAATCCTCACGCTGCGCAACGGCTTGGACCAATCCTACGAAGGCATCGCCCAAACGCTCGGGATCAGCCTGGGCACGGTGAAAAGCCGCATTGCCCGTGCCCGCGACAATCTCCGCGAGCTTCTCGTCGAGACCTATGCCGAGTTTGAGCCGGGCACCTCGCCTTTTTCCCAGTGGTTCGAACCCAGCCGGCCGGCCCGCCACCGGAATGGCGCCTGCGCTTAGCCCAATGGTCAAAGCTTCGGCCTTAATCTTCATGAACCTCTCCCAAAAACTCGCCGAGAATCATCGGTCTTTGGTTTTACTCGACGAGCGCATCTCTCAGGCCGAGCTTCGTCGTGATTACCTTTCTCCAGGATTTCATCGTTCGGACCCGGTCGTTCAGGAGGAGTTGCGTGTTTTATACGGTGGCCACGCGAAGTTGCTGCAGCTCATTCAACACCTGAAGAAAGACCTGCTTGAGCTTAATTTTTCGGAAACTTTCCGGTCCATCCTGGAAACGGCGCGCCTGGCCGATGCACACGCGGCAAAAAATTCCGGTCATCCCTCCTTTGTCCGGCATCTCTTGCCCGCTCGCCTCTAACCGGCCGTACCGCCATCGGAGAATATTCCTCGTGGTAGGGTAACACCCCATACTCTCCAGCGGCCTTCCAATTTACATTTACCTGTGCAGAACCGAGAGGAATCGCTGGCCGCATGAAGCGACCGCTCGATGCGCGGCCCTTCCCTCCAGTTTCCGATCAACAAGAATACTCTTGCATGAAAACCAAAGGTTCAAAATCCACCACCCCGGCAATACTTTTACCCAAGTGCCGCACGGGCATCCAGGGTCTCGATGAAATTACCGGCGGCGGATTTCCACGCGGGCGGCCCACGCTGGTCTGCGGCAGCGCAGGATGCGGCAAAACGCTGCTGGCCGCGGAATTTCTCGTGCGCGGCGCGGCGCAATTCGGCGAGCCCGGCGTGTTGATGGCCTTCGAGGAAACAGAAGCGGAGTTGAAAGCCAACGTCGCGTCACTTGGATTTGATTTGGACGGCCTGGTCCGGCGCAAAAAAATTGTCATCGACTACGTCCACATTGAGCCAAGTGAAATCCAGGAGAGCGGCGAGTACGACCTGGAAGGGCTGTTCGTCCGGCTCAATCACGCCATTGATTCCATCGGCGCCAAGCGCGTGGTGCTGGACACGCTGGAGGCGCTGTTCTCCAGCCTGGCCAACGAGGCCATCCTGCGCGCCGAACTGCGCCGGCTCTTCCGCTGGCTCAAGGTCAAGGGCGTAACCGCCGTCATCACGGCCGAGCGCGGGCGCGAACAGTTCACGCGTCACGGGCTGGAGGAATACGTGTCCGACTGCGTCATCCTGCTCGACCACCGGGTCAACGACCAGATCGCCACGCGGCACCTGCGGGTGGTGAAATATCGCGGCGCGCGGCACGGCACCAACGAATTTCCCTTTCTCATCGGCAACGAGGGCATCAGCGTGCTGCCCATCACGTCGCTGGGGCTGAATCACAAGATCTCAAGCGCGCGGATCGCCACCGGCATCCCCCGGCTCGATGCGATGCTGGGTGGGCGGGGCTTTTTCCGCGGGAGTAGCATCCTGCTCACGGGCACGCCCGGCACCGGCAAGACCATCGTCGCCGCCAATTTCGCCCAGGCCGCCGCCTTGCGCGGGGAGCGCGTGCTCTTTTTCTCCTTCGAGGAATCGCCCAACCAGATCATCCGCAACATGCACTCCATCGGGTTGCGCCTGGAGCCGCTGGTCAAGCAGGGCCTGCTGCGGTTTCACTCGGCGCGGCCCTCGCTCTACGGCCTGGAAATGCACCTGGCCACGATGTTCAAGGAGATCGCCACGTTTAAACCCGCCGTCGTCATCGTGGACCCGATCACCAGCCTGATGGACGCGGGCACCGACTCCGAAAGCAAGGGCATGGTGACGCGGCTGATTGATTATCTGAAGGGCGGACAAGTCACCTCGCTCTTCACCAGCCTGACGCAGGGCGGCCACTCGCTGCAACAAAGTGAAATGGCCATGTCCTCGCTGATGGATTCCTGGCTGTTGTTGCAGGACTTCGAAGGCAACGGCGAACGCAATCGCGTGCTCTATGTGCTCAAGGCGCGCGGCATGGCGCACTCGAACCAAATCCGCGAGTTCCTGATTTCGGACCGGGGCATCGACCTCGTGGACGCCTATATCGGACCCAGCGGCGTGTTGACCGGCTCGGCCCGCGCCGCGCAAAACTCCCTGGAGAAAGCCGCCATCCTGGCCAGCCAGCAGGAATCCGCCCGCCGCAAGCGCGAGCTCGAGCGCAAACGCGAGGCGATCGAACGGCAGATCAGCGGGCTGCGCTCCGATTACGAAAGCGAAACCATGGAACTGCGTCGCGTGGACGAACAGGTCGGGACACGGGCACTCACCCTGACCACCGAGCGGGCAGCCTCCGGCCGCTTGCGCCAGGCGGACGCCAAGGCGTCAGTCAGCACACCGGGCGGCTCCAGGAACGGGAAGAATGGGAGAATCCACCGATGAAAACCAAAACGATCAAACGACGCGCCACCCGCGCCAAGCGCCGGCCGGCCAAACTCTGGCAACTACGCCTTTATGTGACCGACTCGACGTCCAAATCGGTGGCCGCGTTTACAAACTTAAAGAAAGTTTGCGAAAGCCAACTCAAAGGCTGTTATCACATCAGGGTGATCGATTTGGTGAAGCATCCCGAGCTGGCCAAAGGCGACCAGATCCTGGCCGTTCCCACGGTGGTGCGCAGGTTGCCGCAGCCCGTGCGAACCATCATTGGCAGTCTTTCAGATACCGCGCACTTGCTCGTTGGCTTGGATTTGCGCCCGGCAGTTTAACCGCGATAACATCCTGAAAAAAACCAATGCCAGTCGTTCAACAAAGGATTTTACTTCGTCCCTGGTCGCCCGGCCAGTGGGCAAGTACGTCTTGCGACTGTTCGTGGCCGGGGCCACGGCCCGGTCGCGCCAGGCCATCCTGCACGTCCGTCGGTTGTGCGAGACCGAACTGAAAGGCCGCTGCAAGCTGGAAGTGATCGATATCTACCAGCAGCCCAGGCTGGCGCGCGACCACCAGATCGTCGCGACCCCGACGCTGATCAAGGAACTTCCCCGGCCTGTGCGCCGGTTTATCGGCAACCTGGCTAATACCGCCGGCCTCTTTGTCGAATTGAGTTTGATCACAAAAGGTAAAACCGCCGCGTGAAGACGCTCCGCCATAAAATCTCCGCCCGCCCGGCCCCATCCCGCGAACTCGTCGATCTTCGCGCGCGCCTGGCCGACACGTTGGAGACGCTCCGCGCCATCCGCGCCAACGAGGTGGATACCGTGCTGGTCGCGGGCAAACACGGCGACCAAGTCTTCACGCTGCAAGGCGCCGAGCATGCCTACCGCGTGCTCATCGAATCCATGAACGAAGGCGCGCTGACACTGACGGTGGACAAAACGATCCTCTATGCCAACCAGTGCTTCGCCAAAATGGTCAAATGCCCGCTCGAGCAGGTGACGGGCGGATCCTTTCGCCGCTTCATCTCCGCCGAAGACGAGGCCATGCTCCAACCACTCGTCAAGCGAGCCGACAAATCCGGATCCAAGATCCAAGTGCTGTTAAATGCGAGCGACGGTTCACAAATGCCGGTGCAAATTTCCATCCGGCTACTGGCCAAGAACGGTTTCAAGCATGCGCCGGTCGGCCTGGTGGTGACAGATATGACCGAGGCCCGGCGCAACGAGGAAATGCTGCGGGCCCTGACCCACCGCGTGGTGCAAGTGCAGGAAACCGAGCGCGGGCGCGTGGCCCTCGAGTTGCACGACGACATCACCCAGCTGCTCATCGCCGTCCTCTTTCGCAGCCAGGCCCTGGCGGACAAACTTTCGGCGCGCGACGGGCCGGCCAAGAAAGAGGCGATGAAACTCCGCGAAATGCTCGGCCAGGCGGCCAAGGAAGTGGAGCGCATCTCGCGCAATCTGCGGCCCAGTGTCCTGGACCAGCTGGGCCTCGTCGCCGTCCTGCGCGACACCAGCACGGAGTTTGCGCATCGGACGGGCGTGCCCGTCAAGCTGGCCTGCGTGCAGTTGATTACGCGGCTGCCCGCCGACACCGAGCTGGCACTCTACCGCATTCTCCAGGAAGCCCTGAAAAACGTGGAGCGGCACGCGCGCGCGCGCCACGTTACCGTGCACCTGACCCAGCAAGGCGCTTTCATTCAGCTGGCGATCAATGACGACGGGGTCGGCTTTGACCACCCGGCCAAACGAAAGGGAAAAGGCGGCCTCGGGCTGCTCGGCATGCGCGAGCGCGCGACCTATGTGGGAGGCACGCTCAAGATCAAATCCGTTCGCCGCGCCGGCACGGAAATTGAGGTACTCATTCCGCTGCTGCCCATGGCCATGGCAGCCAGCCAGTAGGGGTTTACCGTATCGCTATTTCGTGAAAACAAGCGTTCAATATCGAGTGCAAACGGGTGCTGCAACCCGTGGCCGGGTCACTGCCCGCCAGATGACGAATGGAAACGCCCCATTGATGAAGGACGCCCACACGAGATTATATGCCCGCTACCTGGCGGCGCTCCGCACCCACCTCGGCCGTAAAAGCCTGGAGAACGGCGATAGTGCGCAAGGGCTGGGCCGGGCCGCCCTGGCCGGCGGGCTGGCGGCCCTGGACCTGGCCGTCATGCATGAGCAGGCGGTGTTTGCCCTGGCCGCATCGCACGATTTCGCCAACACGCATAACGGCGCGCTGAAGCAGGCCGGATATTTTTTCACCCAGGCGCTCGTCCCGCTGGAAGCGGCCCAGCGCGCCACGCGCGAGACCAACCGGCACTTGCAACAGCACAACGAGACGTTGCGCCTGCACACCGCGGCCTTGGCCAGTGGCAACCTCCGGTTGGAACGCGAAGTCGCGCGACGCAAGGCCGGCGAAAGAACCATCAGGCAAGGCAAGGCGAAGTATAAAGAACTTTTTTTGAAGTCGCAGGTCATGCAGAGAAAACTCCGCCAGCTGACTCGCCAGATTATTTCGGCGCAGGAGGACGAGCGAAAGCAGATCAGCCGTGAACTGCATGACGGGGTCGTGCAAACGCTGATCGGCATCAACGTCGAGTTGGCCGCCCTGGGCGAGGGAGCCTCCGTTGGCCGGCACGCCCTGAAGGCAAAAATCGCCCGCACCCAGCGGCTGGTGACAAACTCCGTGAATGCGGTGCATCGGTTCGCCCGTGAACTGCGGCCGGCGGTGCTGGACGACCTCGGCCTGATCCCGGCACTCCATGCCTACAACAAAAGCCTGGCGGCGCGAAAAAAAATCAAGATCAAGCTGACCGCCTTCGGCGGCGTCGAGGCCATGGGCAGCGCCAAGCGAACCGTGCTGTTTCGCGTGGCCCAGGAAGCCCTCACCAATGTCGCCCGCCATTCGCAGGCCACCCAGGTCAGGATGAGCATCACGGAAATTTCGGGCGCCATCCGGATGGAGATCAGCGACAACGGCAAATCTTTCCAGGTCGATAAAGTCCTCTCGGCAAAGAATCACAAGCGCCTGGGCCTCGTCGGCATGAGGGAACGGGTCGAAATGGTCGGCGGAAGCCTGACCATCGAATCCTCACCCGGCAAAGGCACGACCGTCCGCGTCGAAATCCCTTTTACCCAGGAAAAAACAAAAAAATGACCTCTCCCAAACAAATCACTGTCCTGCTGGCCGAAGATCACTCCGTCGTGCGACAGGGCCTGTGCGCGCTGCTCAACGCGGACGGCCATTTTAAAATGGTCGGCGAGGCGAAGACCGGTCGTGAAGCGGTGGAGAAGGCCCAGGCCCTCCGGCCCGATGTCATCCTGATGGATATCGCCATGCCGGTGCTCAATGGCCTGGAAGCGACACGGCAAATCCTCGCTGCGAATCCCGCCGCCAAGGTGATCATTCTCTCCGCGCACAGCGACGACGAGTACATCGAGCGCATGACGGCGGTCGGCGCGGTCGGTTTTCTCGAAAAACAAACGTCTGCCGACGTTCTGACCAAGGCGATCCGCGAAGTCTCCAAGGGTAATAAATTTTTCAGTCCTTCCATTGCCAAGCGCATGAGCGATAGCCTGAACAAGCCGCGCGATCGGGACGGTATGGTTAAAGCCAACGCCACCCGCCTGACTTCCCGCGAGTCCGAGGTCCTCCAACTGGTGGCCGAGGGTTCGGCCAACAAACAGGTCGCAGCCGCGCTCGGCATCAGCATCAAGACCGTCGAGAAGCACCGGCAGCACCTCATGGACAAACTCAACATCCATGACACCGCCGGCCTCACCCGCTATGCGATTTCCGCCGGCGTCATCGAAAGCAGCGTCCAGCTGACGATTATTTGAGACAGCG
>DASYOA010000128.1:0-3667 GCA_036008265.1 Opitutaceae bacterium | reverse complement strand
CGCGGAAAGCCTGCAGCTCAAATAAAACATTTTTTGCTTCGACCACGGATTTCACAGATGGTCACGGATGAAAACCAATCCGTGAAAATCCGTGTAATCCGTGGTTAAAATTTTTCCATATGGAGCTCATCGACGGAAATAAAATCGCCGCTGACTTGATTGCCGAGCTGAAGGCCGAAGTTGCCACCCTGCCCGGCCGCAAGCCCTGCCTCGCGCTCGTCCGCGTCGGCGAAGACCCCGCGTCCGTTTCCTACGTTAAGAAAAAGGAGCAGACCGCCCTGGCCATCGGCATCGACAGCCGCGTCATCCTGCCGCCGGTCTCGATCACGCAGACCGAACTCGAGCAACTCATCGACCAGCTCAATGCCGACCGCGGCGTGGATGCCATCCTCGTGCAATCGCCGCTGCCCAGACAGATCGACGAGCTGCAGGTTTTTCGGCGCATCGCGCCGGAAAAGGACGTGGACGGCCTGGGCACGATGAATCTCGGCAAAGTCGCCCAGGATGACGCCAACGGCTTCGTTTCCTGCACGCCCGCCGGCATCATCGAATTGCTCACGCGCAGCGGCGTGGACTTGAAGGGCCAGCATGTCGTTGTGCTCGGCCGCAGCCTGCTCGTCGGCAAACCCGTCGCGCTGCTCGCCCTGCAAAAAAAATCCAACGCCACCGTCACCGTCTGCCACTCGGCCACGCGCGACCTGCCGGCGATCACGCGCACCGCCGACGTGCTCATCGCCGCTATCGGCCGGCCTGAGTTTGTCACGGCCGACATGGTCAAGCCCGGCGCCATCGTCATCGACGTCGGCATCAGCCGCGTGCCAGATCCCGCCAAAAAGACCGGCTACCGGCTGGTCGGCGACGTCCATTTCGCCAGCGTTGCTCCCATTGCAGGCAAAATCACACCCGTGCCCGGCGGCGTTGGTCCCATGACCGTCGCCATGCTGATGAAAAACACCCTGAAAGCCTATCGCCAGCAAAAAGCCGGATGACGCAGCAGCGCAATTCGTTGATAATAGAGGACAATCGCAGGATTGCCACGTCGCCGCCAGTACCCTTATCTCGTCTCAGGATGTCCATTCCTAAAATTTTGGTCGTCGATGACCAGCCGATCAATGTCCAGCTGCTCAAACGCAAACTGGAACGCGAGGGCATCCATGTCGCGACCGCTTACACCGGGCAGGAGGCGCTTGAAATCGTCGAGCGCGAGAAACCCGATTTGATCCTGCTCGACGTCATGATGCCTGACATGGACGGCATCGAAGTCTGCCAGCGCCTGCAGGAAAAAGATGACACCCGGTCCATCCCCGTCATTTTCATCACCGCGCGCAGCTCGAAAGAAGGCAAACTCGAGGGCCTCGGCGTCGGCGCCGTCGATTACATCACCAAGCCCATCGACCTCGACGAAACCCTTGCCCGCGTGCAGACGCAGCTCCGCTTCGTCGTGATCAACCGCGAGATGCTCGACCTGCAATCCCGCCTCGTCGAGGCCCGGCGCGTCGCCACCATTGGCGCGATCACCCAGGGCATCGCCCACAACCTCAACAATCTCCTCGGCGTCGTCATGGGCTACCTCGATCTCGTCAAGAGCCATTGCGACAAACCCAACGAGGTGAAAGACAACGCCCGGCAGGCCGAGATGGCCGCCCAGCGCATCATCACCATCATCAAGCAACTCAGCTCCGTGGCGGGAAAAGGCCCGGTCGCATTGGCCAAATGCAACCTGCAGCATCTGCTTGAAGGCAGTGTGCTTCGTTATCAGGCCGACAACGAAATCACGGAAGCGGTCACGCTCAACAATCCGTTGGGCGAGTTGCTCATCGAGACGCACGTCGAAGCCTTCGAGGATGCCGTGGCCAAAATCCTGATCAATGCATGGGAAAGCTACGACGACCCGAAGGTCAAAACCCATCCTGTCACCATTACTACGGAGCTCATCGAGAAGCCAAAAGAAGGCAAATTTGTGGAGATTCGCATTGAGGACCAGGGTTGCGGCGTGGATCCCAAGATCCGCGACAGCATGTTCGAGCCCTTTGTCAGCACCAAGCGCACGGTCGGCGTCGGCATGGGCCTCACCATTGCGCGCCACACGTTTCAAAGCATGGCCGGCGAGGTCGTTTTGGTCAACCGCCCGGGCGGCGGCACCATCGCCGTCATGCAACTTCCCCTCGAACAACCCAAGGACGAGGAAACCGCCAATGGATAGACTCGCTTTCCTCGGCGCCGGCCGCATGGCCTCCGCGATGGTTGACGGACTGCTCGCCAAAAAAACCGCGCGCCCCGCCGACCTCGCCTGCATCGGTGGCGAGGACGACACCGCCAAGGTCCTCGCCGCCCGCACCGGCGTTTTTGCCGCCCCCGACTTGTCGGGGCTGCTGAAAAATGCCGACGCCCTCGTGCTCGCCTGCAAACCCCAGCAACTCGCCGCGCTCGACGCCCGCCTGGCCGGGCTCACCGCCGGCAAGCTCGTCCTCTCCATCCTCGCCGGCAAACGCCTCGGCCGCCTGGCCCAAACTTTTCCCCAAGCCCGCAATCTCGTCCGCGCCATGCCCAACACGCCCGGCCAGATCGGCGCCGGCATCACCGGCTGGTGCGCGCTCAAGCCGCTCAGCGACTCCGATCGCACGCTCGTCAACATCATCCTCGGTGCGCTCGGCAAAATGGTCGAGGTCGAGGAACCCCAGCTCGACGCCGTCACCGCCCTGAGCGGCAGCGGACCGGCCTACGTGTTTGAGTTTGCCGCCTCGCTGCGCGACGCCGGCGAGGCGGTCGGGCTTTCCCGTGCCGCGGCTTATCAACTCGCGCTCGAAACCATCCTCGGCTCCGCCAAGCTCATGGCCCAAAGCAGCGCGGAGGCGGAAGAACTGCGCAACCAAGTCACCTCGCCCAACGGCACCACCTTCGCCGGATTGAAACGGATGGAAGCGCGCGATTTCCGCGGAATGATCAAAGAGACCGTCCTCGCCGCCAAAGTCCGCTCGGAAGAATTGTCGAAGGAGGGATAACCACGAAGGCGCAAAGATCACGGAGTGAAAAAATCTTCGTGTCCTTCGTGACTTCGTGGTTCAAATAGGCTGATGGACACCCTTCATGCCCGCATCCTCGTCACCGGTGGCGCCGGCTTCATCGGCAGCGCCCTCGTCTGGGCGCTCAACCAGCGCGGGATAACGGACATCGTCATCACGGACGTCCTCGATCCGGCCAAGAAGCGGAACAGCACCGAGGCCGATTTTAAGGAAAAACGCCGGAACCTGCAGGCACTGAGATTCGCAACCTATGTCGAAGCCGAGGCTTTCCGCCGCCGGGTGGCGCAGAACGCCGACGCATTTGGCAAATTCTCGACGGTGTTTCACCTCGGCGCGTGCTCCTCGACGACCGAGAGCGACCAGGCCTATCTCGATGACAATAATTTTCTCTACACAAAAGAAATGGCCGAGTGGTCACTGGCGCAGGGCGCGCGCTTCACCTACGCCTCGTCGGCCGCGACCTATGGCGACGGTTCGGCCGGCATGGACGACCGGAGCGAAGATCTCGCCCGCCTGCATCCGCTCAACCTTTATGGCAATTCCAAGCACCAGTTCGACCTCCATGCGCAGCAGCAGGGCTGGTTCAACCGCATCGTGGGCGTGAAATACTTCAATGTCTTCGGCCCGAACGAGGACCACAAGGG
>DASYOA010000127.1:0-7669 GCA_036008265.1 Opitutaceae bacterium | reverse complement strand
GCGCAGAAGTATTTCTTGTTTTAAAAAAAATCTGCCGGCCGTTGTTTCAGCTGGTGGAGCGCGGCGTCCCGACGCGCTCTAAGCGCGCCCGGAGGTCGCGCTCCACCTTAATCCAATTTATCTGGTGTCATTCATGTGGGCGGGGTGCCCTCACCCCGCAAAATGCTAGGGCGTTGTCGCCGCTGGACCAGGCGCCGGCGTCGGTTGACGCACGCTGCCGTCCTTCATGTGAAACATAAACGGCGCTGCCGTGTAGTCCGACAACACGCCGACGACTTCGATGGCGGTTACGGGCGCGGGCGGTTGTGAGAGCGGCTCCGCCAGGGTGACTTCAAGGTCGGCTTTGTTGGATTGCTGGTTGTTGTCCGTGACGGCTGCCAGGATGGTTTTTCCATCGGATGAAATAACTTTCACTGAAATCGCCAGTTTTACGGTTCCGTTATTTTGCTTTGCCTGGATGGTTTGCCAGACTTTTTCGGCCGCCGCGGCATTCGCCTGCGACGCGTCGCGATAGGAGAGAACATACTCCCAGTCGGAAAACGAAAGCGTGGCCGGATCGTTTTGGATGACCGCGAGCACCGCCAGCTCGGCCGGCGTGGGTGCGGCCTTGATCGTGGCAGCAAACCCGTCAGGCAACGTCTTCTGGTCCGCAGCCGCGGCCACGACCTGGTCCCAGCCGTCGTCGCCGCCGTGGTATCTGTGATATTTGGCCTTGCCGTAGGCCACCATGCTCTTCTGGGCCGCTTCGTTTTTCTGCTCGCCGGCCAACTGCATGGCTTTCGCGATATACCAAAACCCATCGGGATCCAGCGACTTGTTTTGCAGGTCGGCGACGGCGAGCTGATATACGTCCTGCAAATTTGCCGAATCAATCTGGACGGATTTCAAATAATAGCCGCGCGCGGCAGCGTAGTCCCCTTTTTGCAACGCGGCAAATCCCGCCGCGCCGTTGAAAATTTCCGCCATCTGATCCTGCAGCTTCTTGAAATCTTCCGTCGACGTGCCCTCGGGCGATTTCCATGTTTCCAACGCTTTCAAGCCGTGTTCAGCATTGTCACCCAAAGCTGCCAGCGCGTCTTTGTCGCCGCCGGTGGCACGGGCACGTTGCAGGTAGGTAACGATGGCAAGCGCGCGGACATTGTCCGGCGCGATCTTGAGGATGCCTTGGGCCACCTCCTCCACTTTCGCCACGTTTCCCGCCTGTTGATACGCCGCCATCGCCTGCTCCATCGCATCGATCTGCATCACGCTGTCGGGATATTTTTCCGTGAAGGCCACCATGGCCTCGGCCTTCTGGGCCGGATCCTTCGTATTGAGCGCCGTGATGTAGGCGTTATATTCGCCAGGGTTCTTGATGACTTTCGGCACTTCCGGAAGGACCTCGTGATACGGCTTCTTTTGCTCGTAAAGACTGAGCCGCTGGCGCGCTTTATCCGCAACGTCTTTCGACCACGTGGATTCAAGATACTTATTTTCCCACTTCACGGCATCGTCGAAATTGCCCGCCTCGGCGCAAGCTGCAGCGAGCGTGTCGATGCAATCTGCCTTTTCCCATTCCGTTAATTCGCATGCTTTTTTCGCATACTCCACGGCCTTATTGCCATCTCGGATTTTGTCGTCAGGACAAACGGCCAATAATCGGGCGAGGTTGGAGTAGCCCTCGGCGTGATTTGGATTGAGGCGGATGGCTTCGCTGAAATCAGCGATGGCTTTGTCGTTATCATGCTTAAGGGAGTAGGCATTGCCCCGGTTTATGTAGGCCTCGGCGTCCTCTGGCTTCAAACGGATGGCTTCGGTGTAATCAGCGATGGCTTTGTCGTTATCATGCTTTGAGTAGTAGGCCGTGCCCCGGTTTTTGTAGCCCTGGGCGTAATTTGGGTCGACGCGGATGGCTTCGGTGAAGTCTGCGATGGCGTTATCGTAATCGCCTTTGTGGGCGTAGATGACGCCGCGGGCGTTGTCGGTGGCGGTGTCACTTGGGTTGAGGCGGATGGATTCAGTGAAGTCGGCGATGGCCTTATCGCGATCACCTTTGTCAATGTAGGCGTAGCCCCGCGCTCTGTAGGTTCCGTCGATTCCGGCGCGATTCGGGTTGAGTCGGATGGATTCGGTGAAGTCAGCGATGGCCAAGTCATAATTTTGGTTGTTGGCGGCAACCACGCCTTTGTTGTAGGCGTCGATGGCCGCATCTGCACGGATCGAAGGCGGCCCGATTACAACGAGGAGAAAAAAGCCTGCCAGGAGAATCCGGGCTAAAAGCAGCCGGGGCGCATAACGTGCGAGGGGAACAGGCTCATTCATTGTCGGTGCAGGCCGTCGTTGGGGTAAAGTCATGGCTTCAGTTGAAGTCGGCCGCACCACTTCGCAAGGTGATTAACGGAAGGTTCTTGTCCGGGGCGAAATCTACAATTTCCGCAGGTCGCTCTGCAGCGCCGGCAGTTTCTCCGATAAAATCCCTCGCAGCTCCGCCAGCGTGTCGCGCAGCGCCTGGCCGCCGGGCGCGACCACGCGCACGATCCAGCCGCCGCGGCGCAGGCGCGTCACACCGAGCCAGCGCCCTCCGCCGTGCAACGCGCGCACGCGTACCCACACCGGATCGTCCGGCGCAACGCGCGACGAAATAATGACCGCGGTCGCAAACCACGCTTCGTTCATGCCGTAAAAGGCCGCCAGTCGCGCCATGTCGGCGCCCGAGCCGTTGAGGCGTTCGCGCAGCACCGGCTCGCCCGCCAGCGTCACATCGAGCGCAATGCCCAGCCGCCGCCACGCCCACGATTCGCCGCGCCCCACCCGGCCGGGCGCCAGCGTGTCCACATAAAAAGCCTCGGCGCCGTCCGCGAGCTCGACGTGCGTGGTCTGCACATAGTCGCTGTCGCGGTGCGGACACAACGGCTCGGGCGCGTATTCAAGCCAGCCTCCCGTCTCGACCGTGAAATTTTGCCGGCACTCGGCCGCACCGCTGCGCATCATGAACGCGCGCGTCGCCGCCGGCGTCGTCACCAGCAGCGTCGCGCCTTTCTTCACCCGCACCGCCAGTTCCAGTTTGTCGCCCGCGAGGATGCCCGCGGTCGGATTGACGATCTGCACCTGCAGCACGCTTCCGTCCCAATACGGCTTGCTGATATGAAACGGCGCGCGAAACGATTGCCGCCCGAGTGCCGTGCGCCCGTCATCGCGCAGCGCGGCCTCGAGATGAAGATGACCGACAAACGTCGGCTTGGTGGCCACGGAAGGCATGGAGAATTTTAGCCACGAAAGAACCCAAAGCTTCCTTTGTTTCCTGACACGACTTCATCGCGCCTATAGGCGCGCAGGCGATTTGAAACGGAGGGTTTGCCCCCTTTGTGTTCTTTTGTGGCCATCACTTCCTTCAGCGCTTGCCCTCCGTAGCCTTGGCGAAGGAGGGCGCGGTCGCGAACAGCACCTCGCGTTCGATCCACGCCACGACCTGGTCGAGGTTGTGTTCGCGCTTGAGATCGCAGAACACAAACGGCTTCTCGCCGCGCATGAGTTTCGCATCGCGCTCCATCACACCGAGGTCGGCGCCGACGTGCGGCGCGAGGTCGATTTTGTTGATGATCAAAAGATCGCTGAAACGGATCGCCGGGCCGCCCTTGCGCGGGATCTTGTCACCTTCGGCCACGTCGATGACGTAGATGAACGCATCGACCAGCTCGGGCGAAAACGTCGCCGACAGATTGTCGCCGCCGCTTTCGACCAGCACGAGTTGTAGCTGCGGAAATTTCGCCTCAAGCGCGCGCACCGCCTGCTCGTTCATCGTCGTGTCGTCGCGGATCGCCGTGTGCGGACACCCTCCGGTCTCGACGCCGACGATGCGCTCAGCCGGCAGCGCGCCGCTTCGCGTGAGAAATTGCGCGTCCTCTAGCGTGTAGATGTCGTTCGTGACGACCGCCATCTCATAGCGCTCGCGGAGCTTCTGGCAGAGTTTGAGACAAAGCATGGTCTTGCCGGAGCCAACCGGACCACCGATGCCGATGCGTGGAGGACGTGACATAAATGAAAACGCTAATTTACGCTAATGATCGCTAATCCAAAAAATACCGACTGTGAATTTTCCGGCTGTGTTGAATCCATTTTTATTAGCGTCAATTAGCGAAGATTAGCGGTTTAAGAAATAAAAAGACGGAAGTCCGCCGCCTCGTGCCGCGCCGCGGCGACATCCCACCAGGGATTGAACGCACCGATGTCACCGGGTTCAACCGCGAGCGCCTCGGCGATGAGTGCAGGCGTTTGCGCGAGTGTTTCCGCGAGCAGCGTCTGACAGGCGTTCTGGCCGAGGCGGAGCAGTTTCACCGACGCGGCGATGAGACCGGCGGTGGTTGAATAAATAATGGCTGCGAGCACCGCTTCGCACGGCGCGCCGAGCTTGCGGCCTTCGATCGCGGCGGCCACGCACGACGGATGAGGCCAGTTCTCGGCGAGTGCGCGTTGGTTGAGTTTCGCCGCGAGTCCGCCGTGGAACAGCGCCGCGAGCTCGAGCCGCTGGCGGCCAATTGCCTCGGAAGCTTCGCGCGGTTCGCGCGCACCGCGCATTGCACTGCCGAGAAAACACAGTTCGCGCAATCGCGCCCAATTGATCGGCTTGCCCGCGGCCGCCCATGCCTGTGCCGCGACCGGCAAGTCCGTGTGCGCGAGTTGTGGCAAAACCTGCTCGAGTAAAAACGTCCGTAACGTCGCGCGGTCGCGCACCACGCCCTCCTGCGCGAGCCCCTCGAGCCCGAACGAATGCGCATACGCCCCCGTCGGATAAAACGTGTCCGTCATTTGGAGCAGGCTCCCCACCCAACGCCCAACATCCGCCTTCGCCCCATTCGACGGGTTCGACTGGCTCACCGCAGGCAGGCTCAGGGCTACGGAGGACAGGCCCAACTTCGGGTCTCCAGGCTTCTTCCTCCTACTTGGACGTTGGACGTTGAATGCCTGCCTCGCCAAAGCTCGGCGAAGGCGGGTTGAATGTTGAATATTCATCGCGTTCATCAGTGATGATGATGCCCGTGTTCATGGCCATGTGCGTGCCCATGCCCGTCCAGGCTGCCGGCAAAACGGTGCGGTTGAAACACCTCGACCCCTTCGTGGTAGTGGATGTGCATCCGGTCGAGCGCCTGGCGCAGGCCGGGGTCATCGGGCGCGAGCAGCCGCGTAGACTGCGCCTCGATGGCAAAATGGAGGTTGCCCACGGCCCAGCCGATGACGGCCGCGGCGTCCGGCTTCACGTCGAGCGGGATTTCCAGCACGAGCTCGGGTTCCTGGTGGATGACATAGCGCGCCTTGTCACTGGCCCACACGACATCGCCATGGCGCAGCGGTGCCTCCACCTCAAAACCAAACTCCGTGCCGTCGGCGGCCGCGCCGCGCCACAAGCGTTTGGCGAGTTTCTGCCGGTCCACGCGAACGGAGATTTCAGGCAACGCCGCGTCAAACGATGACAACGGTGCGTGGACGAGATGCATGGCAACGATTGAACCGCCCGCCCTTCACGCCGCAAGCCTTGTTAGAACACGAACCCAGATTTTAAACCGCTAGTTCACACTAATGAACGCTGATCTCGATCTCGTTTTAACACAAAGGCGCAAAGCTCGGAATTTTCTCCACAGATTACGCGGATGATCACGGATCCGGATCCATACCTTTTAACCACTGATGCACACTTATGGTCACTAATTGGCCGCTATGAAAAACTGTGCTGCCAACGCAGCGCACGGCTAAAGGCCGTGTTGGCCGTCAGGTTGCTCCTGAAAGCGCTGCCGCAGTGCTTTCTGGCGCAACGACGGCCAGCAGAGTTTTTCAGCAGCCCTGCCGAGATCCGCGGAATCCGCGGTGAAAGTCTGGTATATTAGCGACGATTAGCGTGGATTAGCGGTTTCCACCGATTGGTATCAGTGACCATAAGTGTACATCAGTGGTAAAACCCACATCCTTCGCGCTCTTTGCGACCTTGGTGTAAAACTCCTCAAGCCAAGCACAACGCCACGCCACCGGCCACAATACCGGCTCCGGCCAGTCGGAGCAGAGTCTCACTGCGTTTCTGCGCCGCGAGACCAAGAACCACACCTGCCGTATGCAACAATGCCGTGGTCACGACCATGCCGGCGAGAAAATGAAGGCTGTTCGCGGTTAGCGGCATTTCCGCGCCATGGGCGAATCCGTGAAACGCCCCCGCCAGCGCCACCAACCCAAGCCCGGCGCCCAGCGGTAGCCGCGCCGCGCCGGCGATAAGCAGGCCAAGCGCAAAAACCGACGCAAAAATCCAGCGATCGACGCCCGGAACAGCAAAGCCGGAAAGACCAGCCATCGCCCCCAGCACCATCGCGCTCACAAACATCAGCGGCAGCGCCCAGCGCGCCCGGCCACCGAGCTGCACAGCCCACAAACCCACCGCGACCATCGCAAGCAGGTGATCATAGCCGCTTAATGGATGTTGGAGCCCCGCGGCAAAGCTGTGAATGCCGTGGCCGGGATGGGCCTGCGCGAGCGGCGCGGCGGCCAACGGAAGAATTAACAACAGACGGCGAAGGGCGGGAGGTGTTTTCATGGCAGAAAGTGAGCAGATAGCGTTCCCTTTATTAGAAATTGGTATTTGGTAATAGTAGTTGGTATTTACGATTCGTCATTCGTCATTCGTCATTCGTCATTCGTCATTCGTCATTCGTCATTCGTCATTCGTCATTCACCGTTCACCCCTTCAACGCCCCCGCCGTTACGCCTTTCACGATCTGGCGTTGCAACGCGAGGTAGATGACCAGGATCGGGATCGTCACGAGGACGAGCCCGGCAAACAGCATCCCGTAGTCGGAGTGGTACTGTGAGGTGATCGCGATATTGGCCAAGCCGAGCGGCAGCGTGCGCACTTCCGCACCGGTCGCCCCCGACGTGAGCATGAACGCAAAAAAATACTCCTTCCACACGCCGATGAACTGGAAAATCGCCACCGTCACGAGTCCTGGCCGCGCCAGCGGCAGCAGCACGTGCCAGAATGCCGAGAACTCATTGCAGCCGTCCACCACCGCCGCCTCGTAAAGCGTGCGCGGCAGCGCCCGGAAAAATCCCGCGAGGATGAAAATGGCGAACGGCAGGCCGTTCGCGGTGTAAACGAGGATGAGCCCCAGCCGCGAGTTCAGCAACCCGAGCGCGCGCAGCTCGAAAAACAACGGCACGACGCTGAGCTGGGCCGGGATCATGAGCCCCGCGAGAAAAAGCCAGAAGGCCACCTGCCCCGCCGGATGGCGGAAACGCGCGAGCGCAAAACCCGCCATGGCGCCCAGCCCGGTGATGAGCGTAACGGACACGCCGGTGACGAGCACGCTGTTGAAAAAATAATCGCCGAAACGCGCTTCGCGCCAGGCCCGCGCGTAGTTGTCGAACTGCAGTCCATTGAGCGCCGGCAGCGCAAACGCGTCGCGGAAAATCGCCTCGTCCGGCTTCAACGACGAATACGCCAGCCAGATCATCGGATAAACGACCCACAACGCATAACCCGCCAGCGCGGCGAAGATCACCCCGCGGCTGAGCGTGAAACGAGAGGAAGATTTGAACGCAGGCACGGTAATCGGATTTTAACCACTGATGAACACTGATTCAGGCACGCGATGAGTTTGTGAGGATCAGAACACAGCTCAATTTTTATCAGCGAAGATGAGCGCAGATTAGC
>DASYOA010000126.1:0-5855 GCA_036008265.1 Opitutaceae bacterium | reverse complement strand
AACTCGGTGGCCTCGGTCTCGGCCGTGCCGGTCATGCCCGCAAGTTTTTCGTACATGCGGAAATAATTCTGGATCGTGATGGTCGCGTAGGTGCGCGTCTCGCGCTCGATCGCGACGTTTTCCTTGGCTTCGACGGCCTGGTGGAGCCCGTCGGACCAGCGGCGGCCGGGCATGGTGCGGCCGGTGTTTTCATCGACAATCAGCACCTTGCCGTCCTGGACGACGTATTCGACGTCGCGCTCATAAAGCGAGTAGGCGCGCAGGAGTTGCGAGATCGCATGAATCTCCTCGCTGACATCGCCGTAGCGCTGCTGGGCCTTGAGCTTGATTTCTTCTTTCTGCTCGGGCGTGAGCGTGGTGTTTTTGTCGAGCTCGCTGAACTCGGTGGCGAGATCGGGCATGACAAAGGCGTCGGGATTGTCGGGACGAAGGTGCTTGCGGCCGATTTCGGTGAGGTCGGCCTGCTGCTGGCGTTCATCGATGATGAAGAGCAGCTCTTCCTTGAGCCGGTAAAAGGCCTCTTTGTTGAAGTCGGAGGCCATTTCCGACTCGGCTTTGTCGAGCTGCTTGCGCCACTCGGGCGTCTCCATGAGACGGAGGAGCAATTTGTTTTTCGGCGCACCCGTTTTGACCTGCAGCAATTTAAAGATCGCTCCCCTGACGGGGTCGGGATCGATATCTTTCGCGCCCTGTTTTTTCAGCGCCTCGGCCTCCTGCTTGCGAGATTCGGGCGTTTTTTCCAACTCGGTGCGGGCTTCGCCCACGAGTTTGTTGCAGAAACGCATCTGGTCGGCGAAGAGGCGGTCGATGGCGGGCTTCAGGCGCGTGAACGGCTGCTCGCGCTCGATGGGCGCGGGGCCGGAGATGATCAGCGGCGTGCGCGCCTCGTCGACGAGGATCGAGTCGATTTCGTCCACGATGCAGTAAAAATGGTCGCGCTGCACCTGGTCTTCCTTGCGCGTGGCCAGGCCGTTGTCGCGCAGGTAGTCGAAGCCAAACTCGCTCGCGGTGCCGTAGGTGATGTCACGCGCATACATTTCGCGGCGCTGTTGGGACGACATCGACTGCTGGATGCAGCCGACGGTCAGGCCGAGGAAGCCGTAGAGGTGTCCCATCCACTCGGAGTCGCGGCGGGCGAGGTAGTCGTTGACGGTGACGAGCTGGGCGTTGCGGCCGGCGAGGGCGTTGAGGTAGAGCGGGAGCGTGGCGACCAGGGTCTTGCCCTCGCCGGTGGCCATCTCGGCGATCTTGCCCTGGTGGAGCGCCATGCCGCCGATGAGCTGCACGTCGAAATGCACCATGTCCCAGGTGAGCTCGTGGTCGCAGACCATGATTTTGCGCCCGACGAGGCGGCGCGCGCCGTTTTTCACCGCGGCAAACGCTTCCGGCAGGACCTCGTTGAGCGCGGCGCGCTTGTCGGCCGACGCCGCGACGCGGGCGCGGAATTCGTCGGTCTTGGCCCGGAGCTGGTCGTCCGTGAGCGCCTGGTATTGCTGCTCAAGCTCGTTGATGCGAATGACCAGCGGGCGGCATTGATCGAGAAACTTTCGATAGTGCCGTCCGGAAAACTTTTTAAGGAAAAACGAAATCATGAAAGGGTTGAATATGTAGCCTATGCCCCGTTCTTGGCAAATGACAAATGCCAAGGCCATTGCTCCACCCACCCTGCCGCGACGCCAAAGACCGAGTCGTTCGGTTAGAATCCGGCTTTCGTCAGTTCTTGATCGAAGTGTGCAAGAAAATCCTCAAAGGCATGGGTGTACGCCTCCTGCCAATCGGAATCCGTGCCCATGGGCATAACGCCGGTCGCACCGGAACCCTGCACCGTGAAGGTTTGCGTGAGTCCATCATGTTTCGCGATAAAGGAACAATCGACACTCGCTATAAATGGACCGTAAGGAGTCCACGCCCAGAACGAATTGATCTTCACATCGACGGTATAATTGGCCGAAGCACTGGTCGTAACCGTATAGCCGCGGCGGGCAAAACCCTGCGCAACAAGTTCCTTCACCCTCGTCTGCACCGTTTCACCAGGAGGCAGCGCAACATCACCCATGGCGTGGCCAAAGCCATTGCGTTGGCGACCGATAACGGTCGATAGCTGCTCGGCGGACTGGCTGTTGATATCGCCATCTATCGACGGCGTCGACGGATGATCGGGGTTGTTTTCAAAATGCCGTGCATCCACGATCGAGTTAATCGCCACGGTTCCTTTTGAGGCCGGCAATGATGTGGCGGTTGGAACCGGAAGATCCACCGTACGGCGGCCGAGAACGCATCCGCTGCCAAACAGACTGAACGCCAAAGCCAGACAAAAGATGAAGGGGGTTTTCATGGGGATGAAGCCATTGCACTCTCTCTTTTAAGCTCTTTGCAAGAATCAAGTCTGCTTGCGAAAATACTCGATGGTGCGCTTGAGGCCTTCCGCGAGCTGCACGGCCGGCTCCCATTTCATGACTTTCTGCGCAAGCGCGATGTCGGGCTTGCGCTGCTTCGGGTCGTCGGCGGGCAACGGCTTGTGCACGATCTTGGATTTTCCGCCGACCATCTGGAGGGTGAGTTCGGCCAGTTGCAGCATGGTAAACTCGCGGGGGTTGCCGAGGTTGATCGGGCCAACGGTCTCGGTTTGGTTCATGAAGCGCACAAAACCCTCGATGAGGTCGTCCACGTAGCAGAAAGAGCGCGTTTGCATGCCGTCGCCGTAAACCGTGAGGTCTTCGCCTTTTAAGGCCTGCACGACAAAGTTCGACACCACGCGCCCATCGTCGGCGAGCATGCGCGGGCCGTAGGTGTTGAAAATGCGCGCGACGCGGATGTCCACGTGGTTTTCCCGGTGATAATCGAAAAACAGCGTCTCGGCGCAGCGCTTGCCTTCGTCGTAACACGAGCGGCGGCCGATCGGGTTGACATGCCCCCAATAGCTTTCGGGCTGCGGGTGCACCTGCGGATCGCCGTAAACTTCGCTCGTGCTGGCCTGGAAAATTCGCGCCCGCACGCGCTTGGCCAGGCCCAAGCAATTGATGGCACCCATGACCGACGTCTTTACCGTCTTGATGGGGTTGAACTGGTAGTGCACCGGTGAAGCCGGGCAGGCGAGGTTGTAGATTTGGTCCACCTCGATCTTGAAGGGATCAATGATGTCGTGCCGCATCAGTTCGAACCGCGGATGCTCAAGCAGGTGCTCGATGTTTTGCTTGCGGCCGGTGAAAAAGTTGTCGAGGCAGATGACTTCGCCACCATCCTTGATCAGCCGATCGCAAAGATGGGAGCCAAGGAAACCTGCTCCGCCGGTAATGAGGATGCGCATGGGTTAAAACGATGGAGAGTGTACTAAAACCGCAAGGACATGCCCATCTATTGTTTTCTTTGATTGTTGGTCAATCAATAGCGCAACTCTGTTCCCTACCTGCCCGATGAATCTTGCGGGGGTTACTTCGCCTCGTCCGCTTCGTAACGCTTGATCCATCCCGCGCTCCACGCCGCAAAATCACCGGCCTCGATGTGCGCCCTCGCCTGCGCCATCAGGTCGAGATAAAAATGCACATTGTGCAACGTGAGCAGCGTGCCGGCCAGCATCTCGCCGGCCTGCACCAGATGGCGTAGGTAGGCGCGGGAAAAACGTGCCGTGTAGTTGTCCAGGCCCTCGACGATGGGCCGCGGATCCACCCGGTACTTCTCGTTGCGGAGATTGAGCGGGCCGTCGGGCGTGAAGACCAGGCCGTTGCGCGCCACGCGGGTCGGCAGCACGCAGTCGAACATATCCACGCCGAGCGCGATCATTTTCAGCAGTTGCGGCGGAGTGCCCAGGCCCATCGTGTAACGTGGTTTGTCGGCGGGCAAATACGGCGCCGTCGCGCCGATTTGCTTCAGCATTTCCGGCTCCGGCTCGCCCACGCTCACGCCCCCGATCGCGTAGCCGGGAAAATCGAGCGCCGCCAGCGCCTCGGCCGATCCACGCCGCAAGTCGTCGAACGTCGAACCCTGTACGATGGCAAACACCTGGTGGCCCGCCGCGAGAAACCCGTTCTCGGTCGCGATATCCTTGCACTGTTTGGCCCAGCGCAAGCTGCGCTCGCACGCCCGTGCGCACGCGTCGCGCTCACATGGCCACGGCGGGCACTCGTCGAGCACCATTGCGATGTCGCTGCCGAGGTTTTGCTGGATCGTCATCACCTCGCGCGGCCCCAGGAACAAGTTGGCCCCGTCGAGGTGCGACTGGAAGGCCACGCCGTCGTCGCGGACGTCGCGCAGCTTCGCCAGCGAGAAAACCTGGAACCCGCCGCTGTCCGTGAGAATCGGCCCGTCCCAGCCCATGAATTTATGCAGCCCGCCCAGCTCGCGGATCAGTTCGCTGCCCGGCCGCAGGTTAAGGTGGTAGGTGTTGCCCAGGATGATCTGCGCGCCCACCTCGCGCAGATGCGCGGGAGTCAACGCCTTGACCGTGCCCTGCGTCCCCACGGGCATGAACATCGGCGTATCGACAAAACCATGGTTCGTGCGCAGCCGCCCGCGCCGCGCCGCGGTGGCGGGGTCGGTCTTGAGCAGTTGAAAATCGTTGGCCATGCCGCCCCACCCTAGGGGCATGCTTGACCCTGCTGTCAATCCACGGATAATTTCCCCCTGTGCTGCTCGTCATCGACAACTACGATTCCTTCACCTTCAACCTCGTCCAATATTTCGGCCAGTTGGGCGTGGAGCAGCGCATTTTTCGCAACAACGAGATCACTCCCGAACAGGCCCTGGCGCTCAACCCCGACCGCGTCCTCCTCTCGCCCGGCCCGTGTTCGCCGCGCGAAGCCGGCGTCACCCTCGACATCATCAAGGCCTTTGCCGGAAAAAAGCCGGTTTTCGGCGTCTGCCTCGGCCACCAGGCGATCGGCCATTACTTTGGCGGGCACGTCATCCGCGCCGACCACCTCATGCACGGCAAGACCTCGCCCATCCTGCACAAAAACACCGACCTTTTCCGCGGCCTGCCGCAAGCCTTCAAGGCCACGCGCTACCATTCGCTCCTCGTCGAACGCGCCACCTTTCCCGCCGATCTCGAAATCACCGCCGAGACCGCCGAAGGCGAAGTCATGGGCCTGCGCCACAAAACGCTGCCCATCTGGGGCGTGCAATTTCATCCCGAGTCCATCGCCACCGAGGGCGGCATGAAGATCCTCGAAAATTTCTTGAGCCTGAACTAACGCCATTGGTCATTCATCATTGGTCATCGATCATTTTTTTCTATGCGCTGCCCCAAATGCACCTCGATTGAGGACAAGGTTATCGACTCCCGGATCAGCAAGGAAGGCACCGCCATCCGTCGCCGCCGTGAATGCCTCGAGTGCGGCCACCGCTTCACGACCACCGAGTCGTTCGTGCGCGAAGGCCTCGCCGTGATCAAGCGCGACGGCCGCCGCGAGGAATTCGACCGCGAAAAACTCGTCCACGCCGTCCGCGCCGCCTGCCACAAGCGCCCGATCGACCTCGAACAGCTCACCATGCTTGTGGACGACGTGCTCGATGAACTCGAGGCCCACTACGAAAATGAAATTCCCAGCCGTGCCATCGGCGACGCCGTCATGATCCGCCTCCGCCGCGTCGACCAAGTCGCCTACGTCCGCTTCGCCAGCGTGTACAAGGAATTCCGCGACGTCACCGAGTTTGTGGACGAAATCAGCAGCCTCGGCAAAACCAAGCCGGAAAACCACTGATCGGCGCCCAGCTTCCTTCCCGTTTTGTGGGCGGGGTGCCCTCACCCCGCGAAATCGCAAAGGCTTTCTTTCCATTAGCGTATATTAGCGAAAATTAGCGGTTCAACATGCCGACTCCCGACCGCGACGAGCTCCGTCGCCTGCATTTCATCAACG
>DASYOA010000125.1:0-8664 GCA_036008265.1 Opitutaceae bacterium | reverse complement strand
ACAAAAAACGGATGCAGAAAGTGGCCGCTATAGTTTATACGGCAGTGGGAAGCGGCCGGTGAGCGCGTGGACGCGCGTTTTCGCTTCGACGAGGGCGGCGGTTTCGCGTTCGGTGCCGATGGCGCGGAGCACAAGGTCGATGCAGCCGGCGATTTCGTCCATGTCGTTCTCGATCATGCCGCGCGTGGTGACGGCGGGGGTGCCGAGGCGGAGACCCGAGGCCTGGAAGGGCGAGCGCGTCTCGAAGGGCACGGTGTTTTTGTTGCAGGTGATGTGGGCGAGATCGAGGGTCTCCTGCGCCTTTTTCGCGGTGAGCTCAGGCAGCGTGGGACGAAGATCGACCAGGAAGAGATGGTTGTCGCTGCCGCCGGAAACAATCTTGTAGCCGCGGCCGGCCATGGCGGCGGCGAGGGCGCGGGAGTTTTTGATGATCTGCGCGGAATAGGTCTTGAACTCGGGCTTCAGGCATTCGGCAAAGCACACGGCCTTGGCCGCGATGACGTGCATCAATGGACCGCCCTGGCCGCCGGGGAAAACCGCGGAGTCGAGGGCCTTGGCATATTGCGTTTTGCAGAGAACAAGGCCGCCGCGCGGGCCGCGCAGGGTTTTGTGCGTGGTGGTCGTGACAAAATCGGCGTGCGGCACGGGCGTGGGGTGTAGGCCGGCGGCGACGAGGCCGGCGATGTGCGCGATGTCGGCAAAAAGTAGCGCGCCGTTGGCCCGGGCGATCTCGCCCATGCGGGCGAAGTCGATGGTGCGCGAATAGGCACTGGCGCCGACGGTGATCATCTTCGGTTTTTCGCGCGCGGCGGTGGCGGCGAGCTCATCGTAATCGATCAGGCCGTTGTCCTCGCGCACGCCGTACTGGCAGAACTGGTAGAGCTTGCCGGAAAAATTGGCGGGGTTGCCGTGCGTGAGATGGCCGCCGTGGCTCAGGTTCATGCCCAGGAGCTTGTCGCCGGGCTGGAGCACGGAGGTGTAGACGGCGAAATTGGCCTGCGAGCCGGAGTGCGGCTGGACGTTGGCATGCTCGGCGCCGAAAAGCTGTTTCGCACGGTCGATGGCCAGCTGCTCGACCTTGTCCACGAACTCGCAGCCGCCGTACCAGCGTTTGCCGGGGTAGCCTTCGGCGTATTTGTTCGTGAGCACGCTGCCCTGCGCCTCGAGGACGGCGGGGTAGGTGAAGTTTTCCGAGGCGATGAGCTCGATATGGCCCTGCTGGCGGGCGAACTCGGAGGCGATGGCCGAGTAAATTTCCGGATCGAGGGTCTTGAGTGGCGTGGCGTTAAGCATGGCGGGAAAACGCAACGCTCGCGCAAACTCGCCGCAAGGCAAAGATTTTTTTAGACCGTTTTAACCACTGATGAACACTGATGGTCACTGATCCGGAAAAAGACCGATAAAAAATGAGCTCGAACCCAACTTCATATTTATCAGCGACTATAAGTGTTCATCAGTGGTTAAAATGCTGTAGCGTGCACTCCGATAAATTCCTTTTTTCCGCGGATGCCGCTGATGGGCGCGGATAACAGTTTTACATCCGCGTTTATCCGCGTCATCCGCGGGGAAAATTCAGGGAGTTTTAAAGTAAGTATCCCGGCTTACCGCGCGGCGGGTCGGGCCAGCAGTTTCTTAAACTGCTCGATCAGCGAGGGGATGGCCTCGACCATCTCGTCGCGGCAGAGTTCGTAAAGCTTGTAGGGGCCGCCGTAGGGGTCGGCGATTTCCTTTTCGGCGTCGGGTGGGAGAAATTCGCGGAAGAGAAAAATGTTTTTGGGCGGCCGCTCGAACATGAACGGGATCGTGGCGCGGTGCGCCTCGGTCATGCTGAGCACGGCGAATGCACCGTCGATGAGTTCTTGCGTGATGGGCTGGCTGCGGTGGCCGGAGATGTTGATGCCGGCTTTTTTCATGGCTTGCACGGAATATTCCGTGACCAGTTCGCCGGTGCGCGCGGCCACGCCGGCGGAAACGACCGGGAGAGATTTGAGCGGCGGGAGCTGGGCGGCGAGCGCATGCCGGAGCAAACCTTCAGCCATCGGGCTGCGACAAATATTGGCGGTGCAAACCGTGAGAATGTGGCCGGGTGCTGGCATCGGCGGGTGAGGTGGCCTTTTAGGCGCGGGGGATTTTATGGAGTGCGAGGAGCGCACGGTGAAGCTGGACGGCGCGCTGGAGCGCAAGATCGATCAACTGCGGCGGCAGGTCGGGTTTGGCTTTGGCCGCATCCGGCTTGGCGGCGGCATCATCCTCATCGTCCGGCGCCGGCGTCTCGCTGTCGCTGACGTGATCCTTGACCATGGAGGCTTCGTCGTAGCGAGGTTTGTCGATTTTTTCGACGATCAGCGACTCGAGGGCGGTGCCGTGATCGAACGCAGCGTAGGCGCGGCGCTCGGTGTCGGGCGAAATTTTCAATGGCACATCGGGCGTGAAGGTGGGCAAAGGCGGCCCGAGGGCCACGACGCCGGATGGCAGCGGACGCTCGGCGAGCGCGTGCAGCAACGCGGGGCCGGTGCCGGCGTTGACCAGGATGAAGACCGGGTGGGCGGCGGTGCGGAAGCCGAGCCACGCCGCGAACGCGGTGGCGCCGGTGTCATCGGTCAGGGTATAGCGCAGATCGAGGACGAGGTCGGATTTCGCCGTGCTGGCCGCCGGCAGGTCGGCGGGCAGCGCGTGCACGCGGCAATAGAGCAGCCCCTGGCCAAGATCGCTGGGCGCAGCGGCCCAGGTGGCGCGCGCGGTGAGAACAAAGGCGAGGGCGAGAAACAGGAACGATTTGATCATGAGCGGTTGAGCTGTCGCGCACCGATGTCGCGGCGAAAGTATTTTGAAGCAAATTGAATCTGATTGCAAACCGTGTAGGCGCGTTCAGCGGCCTCGTGCAGCGTGGGGGCGAGCGCGGTGACGCCGAGCACACGGCCGCCGGCGGTGACGATGGAGCTGCTGGCGGCCTGCGCCGTGCCGGCGTGAAAAATAAAGGTATCAGGCGGCAGGTTCGAGGCGGCCGGCAAGGTGAGGACCTCGCCCTTGGCATAGCTGTCGGGATAGCCCCGGGCGGCGAGGACGACGCAAAGGGCGGATTCGGGATTCACGGCGAGTTTGATTTTCCCGAGTTCACCGCGCGCGGCGGCCCAGAGGAGTTCGAGCACGTCGGTGGCCAGGCGCGGGAGCACGACCTGCGTTTCGGGATCGCCGAAGCGGGCGTTGTACTCAATCACGCTCGGGCCGTCCGGCGTGAGCATGAGGCCGATGAAAAGCGTGCCGCGAAAATCGATCCCTTCGTTGGCGATGGCCTTCACCGAGGGCTGGACAATTTCCTTCTCGATGCGATCGAGCAGTGCGGGTGTGACCACCTCGGCGGGTGAGTAGGCGCCCATGCCGCCGGTGTTCGGGCCGGTGTCGCCGTCGCCGATGCGCTTGTGGTCCTGGGCGGCGGGCAGGATGACGTAATCGCGGCCGGAGACGACGACGAGCAGGGAGGTCTCTTCGCCGAACAAACAGTCCTCGATCAAAATCTTCCGGCCGCTTGCGCCGAATTTTCCGCCTTCGAGCATGTCGCGCACGGCCGCCTCGGCCTCGGTGAGGGTCTGCGCGACGATGACGCCTTTGCCGGCGGCGAGGCCGTCGGCCTTGATGACGATGGGAATCTTTCGTGTGCGCAGATAGGCGAGGGCGGGCGCGGCTTCGCCGAAGAATGCCGCGGGCGCAGTGGGGATTTTGTATTTCAACAAAATCTGCTTCGTGAAGATTTTTGAGGCTTCGAGGCGGGCGCCGTCCTTTTTCGGTCCGTAGGCGGGGATGCCGGCGGCGGTGAGTTCGTCCACCAGCCCGAGCGAGAGCGGAATCTCCGGGCCGACGACGACAAATTCGATTTTCTCGCGCCGGGCGAGGCCGACGAGGGCCGGGATGTTGTCGGCCGCGACGGGAAAGCAGGGCACATCGAGGGCGATGCCGGCATTGCCGGGCGCGGCGATGACGCGCGGTCGCGCGGGTGAGGCGAGCAGCGCCTGGGCCAGCGCGTGTTCGCGTCCGCCGGAGCCGACAATGAGAACGGATTGAGGCAGCGGCATGGCGGTGTGGATCAAAGCACGTTCAGCGTGCGGCGATAGAACGCGACGACTTCGTCGGGATCATCGGTGAAGAGGATGTAGTCCATCATCCAGGCGGGGGCGCGTTTGGTGCGGATCATTTCACGGAGTTGTTTGCGCAGGTCACTGAAGTATCTCGCATCGTAGAAAACGTAAGGGATGCGCGGGCGGATGCCGAGCTTGAGATTGCAAAGCTCGATGCCGATCTCCTCCAGTGTGCCGACGCCGCCGACGTTGAAGATGCAAAAATCGGCGACTTCGAACCATTTTTGGCGGAAGTGGCGCGAGTTTTCCTGGAAGGTGTTGAAGAAATCAACCCCGATCTCGGGCGCCTGGGCCTCGATCTCGAGAAAACAGGCGCCGGTGAGCGCGCCCTGTTTGCGGGCGGTCTCGGTGGCCAGGCGCATGACGCCGCCGCCGCCGCCGGTGAGCACGCCGATGTTGGAACCGATGAAGCCGGTGAGTTTGTCCATGAGCGCGGCAATCCGCCCGGTCTGCGCCCGGTCCAGGCCGACGGCAGAACCGTAGAAGGCGAGGATGGTGGATTCGTCGAATTTTTTGACCATCTCCTCGCGGAGGAAAAAGCCGTGGTCCTTCTTGTAGGTGTGCAGGAAGAGGTCGTTCAAGTCCGAGTTGAGCCAGTAAACGTCGAGGTCGATGGCGAAGTAATTCTCGAGGCGGATATGGGCGTTGTCGGAGAGGAAAAAGCCGTGGGTGCGCGAGGGTCGGCGGAAAATGATGCGCCGGAGGTTGCCGCGCTGGATGCGGGTGAGGAGTTCGATGTGCTCAAGGAGATTGGGAAAATAATCGATGAGCAGCGTGTCGGCGTTGTCGGGCGCGACATCGAGGGCCTGGATGAGGGTGCGGTGGCCGCAATGCTTGCCGGCGGCGGCGACGATGGCTTTGAAATCCTGGCCGGCCTTGAAAAAGAGCGAGCGGTTTTCCATCGTGGCGCTCTGGCCCTTGACGGAAATCTTGGTCTTGGGGCGGGCCGGGCCGTTGTGGTCGGGCGGCGGGTTTTCGTCGAGGCAGCGGTAGAGCTGCGCGGCGGTGGCGGAGAGGCGGGTGCGCTTCTTGAGCAGGGTCTTGAACTCCGGGTCGGAGGCCGGTTCCGGCGCGCGGAAGATGTCGACGGACACGAAGGGATTCACCACGGGCTGGTCGCCGGTGTTGTAGATCTCGAGCATGATGTTCGTGCCGAAGGTCTTGACCGGGTCGAGCAGGACGGCGCCGGTGTGGATGCCGAAGTTGCCCTCGCCGCGGTTGAGCACGACGTAGTGCTCTTTCAAATACATCGAGCAGCTGGTGAGGACGCCGGAGTGGGGCGGGACGGAGAGCAGGTCGGTCTCGTGGCGCACCTGGACCTTGTCGAGGTAGCCGCGGCCGGCCTCGCCGCTGACGAGGCGCTCGAATTCCGGGCGCTGGAGCCGGGGGCTGAGGGTGTAGCGCACCTGGTGCGGGGTGAGGAAGACGCGGCCGAAGCGGTCGATGGAGATGGTGCTGGGGAGCTTCAGGCGGTTGTCCTGGACCGCCTCCCAGATCATGGCGGTGGAGAGCTTGGCCGCATCGGGCGCGTAGAAGAGCCGGCCGGCGGGCACGCCGGGCCGCAGGAGTTTTTTGAAAAAAGCCGCCGTGGGAAAATGCGGGTCGAACATGAACGCATCCACGTCCAGCACGAGGCGGTTGCTCTCGATCCGGGGCGCACCGTGCGGCATCATTTCGATGCCGATGCGCGCGAGCGTGCTGCGCTCGGTGAAATGCAGATGGGCCAGATGGGCGCGCAGGAACTCCAGTTCACCGCCGTTGCGCGGCCGGAAGGCCAGGGTGAGCACGACGGTGTGCGCGTCCTTGTTTTTGATGTGCAAAATCTGGCCGTCGGGGCTGGTCCAGAATTGATCGGGATTCATGGGAGGGCGAAGCGTGGCGAGTGGAGGCCCGGCTGGCAAGGGCTCTAGCAGGCTGTTGAAAAACTATGCTGGCCGCCGCAACACACGATTTGAACCGCGAGCGAGGCAGAGCTGCCGGTGCAATGCCCCAAAAGCCTTGCCCGGCAGCTCTAACGCTGCTCCCGGTTGCGCCAGAAAGCGCTTCCGCGGCGTTAGCTCGGGAGGGGATAGCCTCTCCGAGGATACCGCCCTCCCGAGCCGCCTTGCGGACAGCGCTTTCTAATCGCAACGGCGGCTCAGCAGAGTTTTTCAACAGCCTGCCAAAGACATGCCTGGCCAGCCTGTTAATTGGTTGCTTTTCGCCGGGTGAGTTGGCAGGTTTGAAAATTCACGGCACAAACTTCCTTCCGCCGTTTCTTACCTACATAACCCGCATGAAACCCATCCTTCGTTTACCTGTTTTATTGCTCGGACTCTGCTGCAGCGCTGGTGCGCTCCAGGCTGCCGACGACCTAAACCTTAACCTCCCTGGCGCCACCAGCCAGCCCGCCGCGCAACCGGCCGCGCCCGCGCAGCCACAATTCACCGAGCAGCAATTGCTCGAAATGTATGGCTGGTATCTCGGCAAACAGGGAGGTTTGTCCGAGCTTGGCTTCACCACCCCGGCGCAGATCGATGCCATTGTGCACGGCGTCCAGCTCGCGGCCAGTGGGAGCGAAGCGCCGTATGACACCAAGGTCATTGGCCCGGTGCTGGGCAAATATATGCAGGAAAAACAGCAGGCCTATGTTGAAAAACTTAAGCAGGCCAGCGAGACCGAGAGTGCCGCGTTTTTTGCGAAATTAAAGGAGAACAAAAATGTCGTCGTGCTGCCCGATGGCCTGTGCTACGAAATTATCAAGCCCGGCACCGGCGACTATCCCAAGCCAAACCAAGTGGTGAAGGTCAATTATACGGGAAAATTCATCAATGGCACCGTTTTTGACAGCACGGCGGGCCACCAACCACCCGGTCCCACCGAAATCGGGCTTGAGCAGGTGATTCCCGGCTGGACGGAAGGCATCCAGAAAATCAACGCCGGCGGACAAATCCGTCTCTATATTCCAGGTAACCTTGCTTACGGAGACCAGCCTCCGCGCGGCATGTTGCCGAATGCAACGCTCATTTTCGATGTCGAGTTGCTGAGTTTCAAGGACGCGCCTCCGGCTGCTTCCGCCCCGGCGCCGACGGATACCCCGCATAACTAAACCGCATCTTCAGCCGTTTTCTCTGCCCCCGGTCATCGCACCGGGGGCTTTTTTTGGCCCGGAAACCAAGCGTGGCACGCGAATGTAACATTGCGGCGCCCTCATTTTCGTTGCCGCAACGGCGCAAGGGGCGCAGCAATCATGCTCGATTGACGCGTGTGAAACTTGCCCTCGTTACCGAGACGTATCCGCCCGAGGTCAACGGTGTAGCCATGACCCTCAACCGGCTTGTCGCCGGTCTTGCGGCGCGCGGCCATGAGGTCGAGGTCGTGCGCCCGCGGCAGGACGGCGAGGGGAAAATTCCCGGCCGCGAACGCCGGGCGGGCAGGATCACCGAGTGGCTCACCCCCGGCCTGCCCATTCCCTTTTACCACACGTTGAAAATGGGCCTGCCCGTGTGGGGTGCGCTGCGCCGGCGCTGGGTGGCGGCCCCGCCCGACCTCGTGCACGTGGCCACCGAGGGGCCGCTCGGCCTGGCGGCCTTGCGCGCCGCGCGGCGGCTCGGGCTGCCGGTGACGTCGAGCTTCCACACCAATTTCCCGCATTACGGCCGGCACTACGGGCTGAACAAACTGCGCGCCGCCATCATGGCCTATCTGCGTTGGTTTCACAATCGCACCGCGTGCACGATGGTGCCGACGGATGAACTGCGCGCGCAGCTCGCCGCCCACGATTTTACGCGGCTGGTGGTCATCGCCCGCGGCGTGGATACGGATTTGTTTTCGCCGGAGAACCGGCGCGAGGCGCTGCGCGCCCACTGGGGCGCGGCGCCGGGCGACCCGGTGTTTGTCTATGTCGGCCGGCTCGCGGCGGAAAAAAACCTCGGGCTCGTGGTGGAGACATTTTTGCTGATGCAAAAAACCGAGCCGCGCGCGCGTTGCGTGCTGGTGGGTGACGGTCCCGAACGCATGGCCCTGGAAAAAAAGTTCCCGCAGTTTTGTTTTGCCGGCATGCAGCGCGGCCCGGAGCTGGCCGCGCACTACGCCTCGGCGGACGTGTTTGTTTTCCCGAGCACGACCGAGACGTTTGGCAATGTGGTGACCGAGGCGATGGCCAGCGGCCTGGTCGTGCTGGCGTTCGATTACGCGGCGGCGCGGCAGCACCTCCGGACGGGAGTGAACGGCGCGACCGTGCCGCTGGGCGACGCGGATGTGTTCCTGGCCGCGGCGGTAAATTTGCTCGCCCACCGCGGGTCGTGGCCGGCGTTGCGGGCGGCGGCACGGGCGGCGGCGCTGGACATCACCTGGGACAAAATCGTGACCTGCTTCGAGCGCGAATTGCTGCAAGCGCGGGCCGGGAAATCCACCGGCGCGGAAGCGGTTGCCTTCACCGCGGCAGGCGGGTGAACGGCGGGTAAGATTTCCGAGGTAGGGCGGATTATCCTAATCCGCCGAATTATTCTGATTGTGGGCGGGGTGCCCTCACCCCGCATGAGATATGATC
>DASYOA010000124.1:0-3769 GCA_036008265.1 Opitutaceae bacterium | reverse complement strand
AACGCGAGATGGCGGCTGATTTGCCTTTTGCGAGGCATTGCGCTAGCTGCGGCCGCGGAAATAGAAGTTATTCATTACGGTCGAGCTTTTCGAGAAACTGCCGGGGTGAAAGAATAGGAATGCCTTCATATTTGCCCAGGCTAAGCAGATCGTTATCGCCAGTGACGATGACCTGGGCCTGGGCAGCGATCGCTGTCGCCAAAACGACATCGTCGGCGGGGTCGCGGCATACGCGGGACGGCAGTGGAACAGGAGTAACGAGCCGGGCCCGCCGACGATAAACCAGATAAAGCGGTGTATGCTCGGGCACAAGTTTGAGTTTGCCCTGCAGTTTGTCGGCGAGTTCTTCCAGCAGGGCCGGAGAGGTGAACCATTCGTGGGCGAGGGCCCGGCCTTTCAGCAGTTCGCGGCAGGTGCCAGGAACAAGGATGGCTGAAAGCAGGACGTTGGTATCGAGGACGAGCTTCAAGAGAAAAGCTTGAACACATCGTCCTCGGTCTGGATGCCCAGCGCGCGGGCCTTGGGCCCGGCGAGCAGGGCGGTCTCATCGAGTGCGTCGACCCAGAGCTTGGCCTCGATGGCCTCGCGCACGTATTGGCTGAGGTTCTGGCGCTTGCGCTTGGCCAGCTGGGTGAGGCGGCGGCGACTGCCCCTGGGCACGCGGATGGTGAGCACTTCGTTCACAATGTAGTACAATGTAATACGGCCTAGGAAAGTCAAGCCCGCCGGGTGCGCCGCAAGCGCTTGTCCAGATGCGAATAATCCTCCCGATCGAGTTTGTTCCACAGGCGGGCGACGTGCTCAATCGGAGGCACAATGTCGCTGTTGTCCTGAACGGTAACCGCAAAGGGGATGGCTTTGCGGTGTTCATGACTCGGTGGGGTTGGCTCTGGCAATTGATTCATTTTTAAAACATCAATAGTGAAGCTGACTTTGAAATTCGTGACCAGCTCTATGAGCTCACCGTGAGCGCCTTCTCTTATCTTTTGAGCTTGGCGCATGAACGCCATTGAGTCGTCAAGTTCTTGCTGCGACTCGTAGTCGATGATGGCCTGAAACTGTGGCAAATCGGAAAAACTCGCGGGATTTGTAACACGCAGAATCCGATAGCCCCTGATTTTCTTCTCGGTTTGCAGCTTCGTAAGAAATTCGTGGGCCAACGCGGTTACGTGCTGATCTTCGACGCCAGCCTTGGAAGTAAAGAAGACGTTGTAGGAGATCATTCTTCAACCGAACTAAGATGAGTCACGCTCAGAGGAGAAGGCTAAATTTCCCCCAGCCGGACGCAGGCGGCTTCGCGGTTGGGCCCGGCGGACACGAGCGGCGGGACGGCCGCCTTGCATTTTTCCTGGGCATACTGGCAGCGCGGATGAAACGCGCAGCCGGCGGGCGGGTTGATGGGCGAGGGCGGGTCGCCGGGCAGCACGATGCGCTGGCGCGCGCGTTCGGCATCGGGGTCGGGCGTGGGAATGGCGCTGACGAGCGCGCGGGTGTAGGGATGACGCGGGCGTTCGATGACATCGGTGGCCGGGCCGAGTTCGACGATTTTCCCGAGATACATCACCGCGATGCGATCGGAGATGTGTTTTACCACCGAGAGATCGTGGGCGATGAAAATCAACGAGAGGTTCATGTCGCGCACGAGCTGCGCGAGGAGGTTCAGGATTTGCGCCTGGATGGACACATCGAGCGCGGTCTCGGGTTCGTCGGCGATGATGACCTTGGGCTGGAGCGCCAATGCGCGGGCGATGGCGATGCGCTGGCGCTGGCCGCCGCTAAATTCATGCGGATATTTTTGCATGAAGCGCGGGTCGAGGCCGACCTGCTTCATGAGTTCGGCGACGCGCGCGGGCACTTCCTGGCGCGGGCACACGCGGTGCACGAGGAGCGGCTCGGCCAGCGCGGCAAAAACATTCATGCGCGGGTTGAGCGAGGCATAAGGATCCTGGAACACCATCTGCAGGTCGCGCCGCGCCGCTTTGATTTCGGCGGCGGTGGCTACGGTGAGGTTTTTGCCGCTGAGGACGACGGCGCCGCCGGTCGTGGGCACAAGCTGAAGAATGGTGCGCGCGAGGGTGGACTTGCCGCAGCCGGATTCGCCGACGAGGCCGAGCACTTCGCCGCGGCCCAGGTTGAGGGTGACGCCGTCCACGGCCTTGACCGCGCCGGCGGAGTGTTTGAACACGAAGCCGCTGTAAACCGGGAAGTGGGTTTTGACGTCGCGTAGTTCGAGGATGTTGTCGGGCATCGGAGAAGAGTTAACCACGGATTACACGGATTTCCACGGATCGGACTATCTTATGACGCGCCTCCAGCGCAAATCTGCATATTTAAAATTTAGCAATAGGGCCAAACGCAGTTTTGTAATGGAGAGGTAACCGATCATCTGGGCGACATGCGTGGGGGTGAATTCTTCAACAACCTTCGGATCGACAATAACAAGCTCATCTACGATCAAATCGGGCACCAACGTATCGACGACCTGCCCCTCATACAGAACGTTGGGCCTTTTTTGCTGCTCGATGAAACGGCTGTGCTTCTGAAGCTCAATTACCAGGCCGTTCTCATATGCTTTTTCGTTCAACCCGGGCTTTAGTGTATTCAATACTTTCATTGCCGATCCAATGATAGTTTTGGTCAAGTCCAGGTATAAAATCTTATCCGTGTCCATCCGTGTAATCCGTGGTCGATTATCATAGCATCAAATTTCCCCCGCCTGCACGCGCAGGCAGGCTTGGGCGTGGCCGGGCTTGAGCTCGATGAGACCGGGTTCGTCGGTGTGGCAGCGGGCGACCGCGAATTCGCAGCGGGGCGCGAAGGCGCAGCCCGTAATGGGCTTCGACAGATCGGGCGGCAGGCCGGGGATGGTGTAGAGCCCGGCGCCTTTTTTCTGCAGGGCGGGGATGGAGCGTTGCAGGGCGCGCGTGTAGGGGTGCTTCGGCTGGTAAAACATCGTGCGCACGTCGGTGGTCTCGACGATGCGGCCGGCATACATGACCTGCACGCGGTCGCAGAGGCCGGAGACGACGCTGAGGTTGTGCGAGATGAAGATCACGGCCATGCCAAACTCGCGCTGGAATTTTTTGATCAGCTCGATGATCTGCGCCTCCACGGTGACATCGAGCGCGGTGGTGGGTTCGTCGGCGATGAGCAGTTCCGGCCGGGTGATGAGGGCCATCGCAATCATCACGCGCTGGCGCATGCCGCCGGAAAACTCGTGTGGGTAGCGGTGGATGCGGCTCGCGGCGTCGTTGAGGCCGACGGCCTCGAGCATGGCCTGCGCCCGTTTAAGGGCGTCTTTCCTTGAGATTTTTTCGTGGATGAGCAACGGCTCGATGAGTTGCTCGGAAATGCGCAGGTAGGGATTGAGCGACGTCATCGGATCCTGGAAAATCATTGCGATGCGCTTGCCGCGGATGGCGCGCGCCTGCGCCGGCGTGCAATGCAGCAGGTCGACGCCGTCGAAGATCGCGCGGCCGCTTTCGATGCGGCCGGGCGGCTGCGGGATCAGGCCCATGAGCGAGTAGCAGGTGACGGACTTCCCCGAGCCGGATTCGCCGACAATGCCGAGCGTTTCGCCGCGCTCGAGGCTGAAGCTCACGCCATCGACCGCGCGATAGACGCCATTGCGCGTGTGGAAAAACGTGCGGAGGTCGGTGACGTTGAGCAAAGGCATCTAAATGAAAGGCAATTAATCCACCACGGATTTCACTGATAAACACGGATAAGAGAACGAGAAAATCATTGGATGCTCATCCGTGTCCATCGG
>DASYOA010000123.1:0-4727 GCA_036008265.1 Opitutaceae bacterium | reverse complement strand
CATCGAGGCCGGCAAATCGTTTGGCCGGCTGACCAAGCTCACCAAGTCGCAATGCCACCAAGTCATCAGCGCCGTCAAAATCAGCGGCCGGGCGCCCAACCTTGACGACTCGAAACATTTTCGCGCGGTCCGCGCCTCGCTGCGGATGCCGATCGTGCGGCAGGAACTCGTCGAACGCTGGGAACGGTTGATGACCGCGCAAGGCGGCCCACCCGCCTCGGAACTGAGCGACAAACCCGAGCAGGTTTGCCGTCCGTTTGTTTCCCAAATTCAAACCTGCCTCGACTGGCACAGCTCGACGTGGCTGGCCTTGGAAACAAATTTCAAGCGGCTCGGTTTCAACTGGCCGGCCTATCTCGACTCCACCGCGCCGGGCACGGGCGCCAACGCGGAACTGCGCCGCCTGCGCAACGCCGTGCTGGGCGACCTGGAAAAAATCCTCAAGGCGCGCGCCGGCTGGCTGCGTTTGAAACATTTGGAGAATATCTGGACGGAATGGCGTTCGCTCGTCCCGGAGATCAACCAGCCTGAATCGGCCGTGACTCAGTTGCTGCGACAAGCCCTCCGCGACGTTTCGCCCAGCGCATATCAGCAAGCTTACGATGAATTGGCACGCTTGAAAAATCTCGATCCGGACCTGGCCGTGCGCCGGAACCTGCTGGCCCGTTTGGGCCAGGTTGCGCCCGCCTGGGCCACCGCCATCAAAAACCGCCACCCGTTCCATTTGAAACCGGAACCGCCGGGCGATCCGCAGGCGGCCTGGGAATGGCGGCAGCTGCACGATGAATTGGAACACCGGGCGAATATTTCCCTCGATGAGATTCAACAACAGATCGAACGCCTCAGCCGCGAACTGCTCGGCGTGACCGCCCAACTGGTTGAGAAGCTGACGTGGGTCAGCCTGATCCGTCAGACCACCCACGAGCAGAAGCAGGCGCTGGGCGCGTATGCGGCCATGCGCAAAAAACTCGCCAAATCCGGCAAAGGCGTGCGCGACGCGGAGTTTCTCGCGGCCGCCCGGCGCGAGATGATCGTGGCCAAGGGCGCCGTGCCGGTCTGGATTATGCCGCTCAACGAAGTCGCCGACGCGTTCGACCCGCGCACCGCCCAGTTCGACGTGGTCATCATCGACGAAGCCAGCCAGTGCGACCCGATGGCGATGTTCGCGCTTTATCTTGGCAAGCAGACCGTCGTGGTCGGCGACGACGAGCAGGTCACGCCGGTGGCGGTCGGCCTGGACCTGGAGCTGGTGAAAAACCTCATCACCGTCCACCTCCAGGGCATTCCCCGCAAAGAACTCTACGATGGCGAAACGTCGATCTACGAGTTCGCGCAATTCGCCTTCGGCGGCATCATTCGCCTGGTCGAACATTTCCGCTGCGCGCCCAACATCATCGCGTTCAGCAACAGCCTTTCCTACAAGGACGAGATCCAGCCGCTGCGCGAAGCCTCTTCGATCAAGCTCAGCCCGCATGTCATTCCCTTCCGCGTCGAAGCCGGGCACAGCCAGGACGATGGGACCAATGACGCCGAAGCCGAGGCGATCGCCTCGCTCATCTGCGCCGCCATCGAGCAGCCGGAATATGCCACCAACGAAGCCGGCAAGCCCGTGTCGTTCGGCGTGGTTTCCCTCGTGGGCGACCAGCAGGCGATGAAAGTGGACACGCTTCTCCGCCAGCGGCTCCAACCGGCCGAATACAAAGGCCGCCAGGTCCTTTGCGGCACCCCCGCGCAGTTCCAAGGCGACGAACGCGACGTGATGTTTCTCTCCGTGGTGGACACGCCCACCTCGGCATCGCCGCTGTCGCTGCGCCAGGAAGGGTCCAAGAAAATTTTCAAGAAACGCTTCAACGTCGCCGTCAGCCGCGCGCGGGACCAGCTCTGGGTGGTCCACAGCCTCAATCACACCGCCGACCTCAAGCCCGGCGACTACCGGCGCCGGCTGATCGAGCACGCCATCGATCCCGGTGCGTGGGAACGCGAACTCAAGAAGCTGCTGGACCGGACTGAATCGATCCTGGAAGAACGCGTCGCGAAGCATTTGACCGAGGCCGGTTATGTCGTGCTGCCCCAATATAAAGTCGGCAGCTACCGCATGGACATGGTGGTGGCCGGCAATGGAAAACGCCTGGCTGTCGAGTGCGACGGCGAACGCGACCAAAGCCCGGAGCAACTCCAGGAAGACATGGGCCGCCAGGCCATCCTTGAGCGCCTCGGCTGGCAGTTCGTCCGCATCCGCGGAAGTGTTTTCTTCCGCGATGAAAAACGCGCAATGAAAACCGTTTTCCGGCGATTGGAAGAACTCGGGATCACGCCTGACTTGAAACTCTCGCTGCCCACCGAGCCACTGGGCGCGGATTCTCCCGCGCCTAAACTCATCCGCCGGGCGGAAGAACTGCGGCGGCAATGGAAAAACGAAAAGAAGCCGCCGCAAAATCCGGCCAGCAAGACTGAGCGGCCCCGCAGCGCGCCCGAACGAGGCCGTTCCCTCGCGAAGATTTGATTTGAACACAGAGACCGCGGAGGGGGTCTCGCGAAGGACTCGAAGGTTGAGTGATGTATCAGTTTGCCTATTTGTCATTCCGAGCCGTGCGAGGAATCTCACGATTTGATTCGGTGAGATCCTTCGCTTCGCTCTGGATGACAACGCTGAGGGTTGTATGCAGGACACCCGTCGCCAAACTGATACACTACCGAAGGTTGCGAAGGTAGAAATATTTCTACCACGGATAATAGTTCTGTCATTCCGAGCCCAGCGAGGAATCTCACTCGCAGTGTAACCCAATGGGTTACAGTCCGCCCAAACGGGATTCCTCGCTAGGCTCGGAATGACAGATGCATAACGATTGATTTTTCTCTACTCGCTACCCACTACCCGCTACTCGCTTCTGCTGAATGAACCTCACCAAGCACTGGACGGCACAGCTCGACGACTACGTCATCGACCTCGCTTGGCCCGGCTTCGCATCTCAAATTTCAGATTTCAAATCCCTGTCCTCCGTAGCCTTGGCGAAGGAGGATCAAATTTCTCTCGCGGCCGCCTCAGCAGCGGGCCCGGTTTCAATTTTTTCCGCCGCCGACGGCGCCAAGCAGCACGAATTGCCCGGACATGAGAATGGCACGAACTGCTTGGCATGGCAGCCGGTAGGGCGCGTTATCCCTAACGCGCCGGGTTCGACCAAACAGGCTGAGCGGCGGATTAAGGATAATCCGCCCTACCTTCTTGCCACCGGCGGCCAGGACGGCGCCGTGAAATTCTGGGATGCCGCGAGCGGCCAGCACGCTGCCACCGCCTCGCTCGGCAAAGCGTGGATCGAACAATTGGCGTGGAGGCCCGTTGGATCTCAAATTTCAAATCTCAAATTTCAAATTTGCCTCGCTGCCTCCGCCGGGCGCGATTTTGTTTTGCTCAATCCCGACGCGAGCGTCCGCCACGCGTTCAAGCCCGCGCCCAAGACCATCACTGCGCTGGCGTGGCAGCCGTCGGGTGGTTGCGTGGCCGTGGCTTATTTCGGCGGCGTGTGCCTGTGGGACGCCGACGATTTCATCGCGCAAAAGGAATTTCCCTACGCCAATGGCATTCACGCGCTCGTCTGGTCGCCCGACAACCGATGGCTCGTCTCCGGCAACCAGGACCCAAGCGTGCACTTGTGGCTGCCCGAACAGGATCAGGAGTTCCACATGAGCGGCTACGAGGGCAAGGTGAAGCACCTTGCCTTCGACCACACCTCGCGCTGGCTCGCCACCAGCGGCGGAAGCGATGCCTGCATCTGGGATTGCTCCGGCGCGGGACCCGACGGCCGCACGCCCTTGATGCTGCCGCACGACGCGCCCGTGTGCGCGCTGGCGTTTCAACACAGCCACGGCCTGCTCGCCACCGCCTCGCAGGACGGCGGACTCGTGTTGTGGAGCCCCGAGCGCAAGCAACCGCTCCGCGCCACCGTCCGCATGCCCACCGCCGCGACCAAACTCGCCTGGTCACCCGACGACCAGTTCCTCGCCGTCGGCGCCGAGAATGGTTCGGTCTTTGTGCTGAAATGCGAGGCGTAAGACGTTCGCAGGTGGGGCGGGACCGCCGAGCAGATTGAGCGCGTCGGGACGACACGCTCCACCTTTTTTAAAGAGAATTTCCCTCAACTTTGCTTCGCCGCCAGAGGATGAAAAAAACGGTCGGGCCTTGGCAGTAGATACCGCTGTGGATCAAATGAGAGCAGCACGACGGTGGCCTTCCCCACAATGGCCTCACGCTTGACGCTCCCGAAATAACGCGAGTCGGCGCTATTGTCGCGAGAATCACCCATCATGAAATATTGTCCCGAGGGCACAACGTAAGGGCCGAACGTGCGCAGGGCCATTCGCGAGGGAAAGGCCAACACCAGGTGATTACACCCAGCAAGGGATTCGCGCGCCACCACCGGATGCTGGTCTTCGAAAATATCGCGACGATAAGGGGCCGCATCTTGGACTTTATATTCCAACGGCTTCCCGTTGATCAAAAGCACGTCGTCCTTCATTTCAATCGTATCGCCGGGCAGACCGATGACGCGCTTGACCAGCCGTTCGCCATCCTTGGGAGAAAAAAACACGACGATGTCGCCCCGGGCGGGATCACTCCACTGCAAGAGATGCAGCGTGGTGAACGGAAACTTCAAATCATAGGCCAGCTTGTTCACCAGCACCAACTCCCCTTCCACGATCGTCGGCTTCATCGAACCGCTCGGAACCCA
>DASYOA010000122.1:0-4393 GCA_036008265.1 Opitutaceae bacterium | reverse complement strand
GGCGAAAACTTTTTCGATGGCGAGCGCGCAGCCGCTGACGTTGGACGAGTGCTTGAGCAGGATCACGTTGCCGGCCATGAGCGCGGGTGCGGCCGCGCGGAAGACCTGCCAGAACGGAAAATTCCACGGCATGATGGCGAGGACGACGCCGAGCGGCGCGAAAGTGACGCGGGAATTTTTCGGCGCGCCGGCCGGGCGCTCGTCGGCGAGGAACCCCGCGGCGTGGCGGGCGAAGTGTTCGCAACCCAGCGCGCATTTCTCCACCTCGGCGCGCGCCTGGGCGATGGGCTTGCCCATCTCGGCGGTCATGAGCTGCGCGAGTGGCTCGCTCTGGGCGCGCAAAGCGCGGGCGAGGCCGCGTATATGCTTTGCGCGCTCGGAAAAGGAAAGCTGGCGCCAGTCTTCAAACGCCGCCTGCGCGCGGGCGACCGCGGTGGCGACCTGGGCCGGGGTGTGCTCGCGATAGACGCGAAGACGTTTGCTGGTGGCGGGATTTAAAGAGACGAAAGCCATAGCTTTGAAACCAATGGCAATTTATGAACCTGGCGGCGAAAGCAACCGGCGGGCGTCTTTGAGCAGCAACACGCAATGAAGCGGATGGCCTGGAAGCGGGTCGAATTCGTACCGCTGATAGAAGGCTTTGGCTGCCTCGTCCTTCGCGTGAACGAGCAACGCTCGCACGCCGATGGCATCCGCCGCGGAAAGCGTGCGCAAGATTGCATCTTTCAGCAAAGCAGCGCCGAATCCTCGGCCTTGCATTGTCCGATCCACCGCGAGGCGCGCCAGCAACACGACTGGAATCGGATGACGAGGAGTACCCTTTTGCATCCGTGGGGTAGCCTCCGCATAAATGACCTGTGCCGCGGCAAGACTGTAATATGCGACGACGACGTGACTGTCCGCCGTTACGACGAACGTGCGCGCGGTGCCAGCCTGATGGTTGGTCCGTGCGTGCTTGATGAGATAATCATCCAAGGCCGGGGCGCCGCAGTCGAACGCCGTCACTTGATGATGCACACCGATGGGCTCAGGCCCGTGGAGCGGCACGGTCGAAGGCATTGGGCGAGTTGAGCAAGGCTCGCAGGCGGGGCAAATCGCGCGGCTTTGCGTCGAGCCGTTTTTGGAACTCCTGCCATTGTGCCTTGTTCAGGGCGAAGGTTTGCTGGCTCATCAAATCTTCCCGCGCCTGCTCCACGGCGGCGCGCAGGATGTAATCTGTGAGATTGCCGGAGCCCGACAGCTCGGCGGCGCGCTGGAGGAGCGATTTGGTGGTCGGAGGAGTCCGCAGGTGAATTTGTGCCGTGGCGCCCATGGGAAGTTTATCGTGTCAACACAGAAGATACACAATGCTGGCGATGTCAACCACGGCATGCCAATCCTGGCCGAGAGGCCGGCGCAAGTGTGCACGTCGTTGCTGAATTTCCCGGCGCGCCCTACCTTGGCTCGCCAGGCTGTTGAGACTTGGTAAAAATAAAAACCGTTGGCCGGTTTAATTCCTGTTCGGATACGGCGGGACGGGCGGGAGGGTGACTTCCTCGGTCTTGAGTTCGTCGAGGACGGTTTCGATGGCCTTGTCGAGCTGCTGGTCTTCGCCGTGGAATTCACGCGAGGGATCATTATCCACATAGAGGTCGGGATCGACGCCGTGTCCTTCGACGATCCAGTGTCCGTCTTTCGAGTAAGGCGCAAATTCGGGACGGTTGAGGAAGCCGCCATCGACGAGCGGCAGGGTGTCGCGGATGCCGACCACGCCGCCCCAGGTGCGTTTGCCGATGAGTTTGCCGAGGCCGAGCGTTTTAAAGCGATACGGGAAAATATCGCCGTCGGACGCGGAGAATTCGTTCATCAGCGTGACCTTCGGGCCGAGGAGCATCTGGTCCGGATCCGGCTCTGGCGTGCCGTAGCGCGTGGTTTCAATCATCACGAGTTCGCGGCGCAGGCGATCGATGATCATGGGCGAGGCAAACCCGCCGCCATTGCTGCGGATGTCCACGATCAAGGCTTTTTTCCTCAGTTGCGGGAAAAAGTGCTTGGTGAATTCGTTGAGGCCGTCGAACTCCATGTCGGGGATATGGATGTAGCCGACCTTGCCGCCGGTCTTCTGGTTCACGTAGTCGATGTTGTGCTGCACCCAGGTGTAGTAATAAAGCGGAACCTCGTCGGCGATGGGCACGACGGTGACGTTGCGTGCGCCGTCGTCGTCGGGCTTGGCATTGATGCGGAGCACGACTTGTTTGCCGGCGGTGCCGATGAGCAACTGGTAGAGGTTGGCCACTTGCGAGACGGGGGTGCCGTCGATGGCGAGGAGGTAATCGCCTTCCTTTACATCGACGCCGATCTCGGTGAGCGGCGAGCGGGTTCTGGTCTGCCAGTTTTCGCCGCGGAGAATTTTGTCGATGCGGTAGGCGCGGGTGGCTGGGTCGCGCGAGAACTCGGCGCCGAGCAGGCCCATCTTGATGCGCGGCACCTCGGGGCGGTCGCCGGCGCCGACGTAGGTGTGGCCGCTGTTGATTTCGCCGATCATCTCGCCGATGAGGTAAGTGAGGTCGTTGCGGTGTTGGACATACGGCAGGAGCGCGGCGTACTTCGCGCGCACGGCGGGCCAGTCCGCGCCGTTCATGGTGGGCGAGTAGAAATAATCGCGCATCTGGCGCCAGCACTCGTTGTAGATTTGCGTCCACTCGGCGTGGCGGTCGAGGTGCATCTCGAGGTTGGAGAGATCGAGCTTGTTGTCCTTCAGTTCGATTTTGGCCGAGGGCAGGTCGATGATGCCGTAGCTGTCGTCGGATTGAACGAGCATTTTCTTCCCGTCGGCCGTAATTTCAAAGCCGCTGACCTCGCCGAGCTCGGTTTCCGTGAGTTCTTTCAAGTCATAAACGCAGAGCGTGCCTTTGGGCGCGGCCGGATTTTCGAGATCCTCATCGCTGGTGTTGTCGGCCTGGCGAAGGTAGAAAACTTTGTCATCCACGGCCCGGATCGGGCCGTAGTTGGCGGGCCTGATGGGCAGGCCGACCACGCGGTCCTTGAGACCGTCCTCGTCGACTTTCACGACCACGGTTTTCTTTCCGTCGTCTTTTTTGTCGGCCGGCTTGTCGTCGGGTTTCTTCTCGTCGGGGCTGATTTCAACTTCGTCGCTCTTCGGCGCGAAGGGGGAGGGCGTGGCCTTGGCGAGGGTCACGAGATAAATGCGCTGCATGTCGCGATAGACGTGTTCAAACTCGGTGTCGCCAAGCAGCGGGTGGAAGTCGCGGCTGGAAGTGAAGAGCAGGTATTGGCCGTCGTTGCTGAAGGTGGGCAAGTCGGCGGCGTACCAGCCATCGGTGACCTCGAGGCGCTTATTTTCGTCGAGCGAATAGAGCCAGACTTTGTTCAGCGAGGCATCTTCGGGGCGCGCGTAGGCCACCCATTTGCTGTCGGGCGACCAGGCGTAATTGGTGATCTCAAACGCCGTCGCGCGATCCACTTGGGTGACGGTTTTTGTTTCAACGTCCACCAGGCGCAGGCGCTGGCGGTAGTCGCTCCAGAGGAGTTTCTTGCTGTCGGGCGACCAGATGGGCGCGTAATAATATGTGTCCGCGCCGCTCGTGACCTGGACGGGTTTGGCGTGGCCGTCCTGCGAGCGGATGAAGAGCTCGTTCTCGCCCATCTCGTCGGAGACGTAGGCGATCCATTTGCCGTCGGGCGACCACACGGCGTCGCGTTCGTGCACGCTGGAGGTGTCAGTCAGGTTGCGCGTCGCGCCATCCTTGGCCGGCACGGTGAAAACATCGCCACGCGCGACGACGACGACGCGCTTGCCGTCGGGCGAGGGACTTACCGCGGTCACGAATTTGCCGACGTTGACGAGTTCGGTGCGGCTGCCGGCAAAATCTTCCTTGATGACGATGGGCACCTGGCGGGCTTTTTCCGTTTCCAAATCAAAGTGCCAGATATAGCCGGCCTGCTCGAAGACGATGCCGCCGCGGCCGAGCGAGGGAAACTTGATGTCGTAGTCCTTGAAGAACGTGTGTTGCGCCGTCTCCTTCGTCGCGAGGTCGTAGCTGAAAAGGTTCATGCGGCCGTCGCGGTCGGAGAGAAAATAAATCTTATTGTTCGGCGCCCACATCGGGATGATGTCCTGGGCCGGATTGTTGGTGATGTCCTCAAGCGCCCCGGTCTTGAAATCGAAAATCCAGATGTCGTCGGCCTGCCCGCCGCGGTAGTGTTTCCAGGTGCGAAACTCGCGGAAGATGCGGTTGTAGGCCATCTTCGAGTCGTCGGGCGAGAACGACAAAAACCCGCCCCGTGGCACGGGGAGTTGCTGCGGCAACTCGGCGTCGAGGCCGACCGAATAGAGCTGCCCGATGAAGTCGTCGGTCGAGTGCATGCGCGAACGGAAGACGATCTCGGGCTG
>DASYOA010000121.1:0-3280 GCA_036008265.1 Opitutaceae bacterium | reverse complement strand
CCCTACTCGCGCGAGACCGCGGCCTTCCCCGATGCGTGGACGCGCGCCAGCAAATTCTGGCCCGCGGTCGGCCGCGTCGACAATGTTTACGGCGACCGGAACCTCATGTGCACCTGCGCGGGGATGGAAGCCTATGGAATGACCCATTCCCAATGACCAATGTTCGATTTCTGGCTTCCGGGTTTCCTGCTTCATTCACAACACATCTTGTAATTCTGCATACAATCGGTATGCAAACTGTGTTGACACCCCCGACCATTTGCGCACAAATTAAGCCGTCATGGCCAAGCCACGCAAAGTCCAAGAACCCGCTGGTACCTACATTACCAAGAAACCCGCGATCAAAGCATCGTCTGCCTCCAAGGCCGGTGAACAACACGTTCGCTACATTGATGCCAAGACCGCGCGCAAACTCACGGAGCAAATCTTCGATAAGCATCACGAGCTCTTCCGCAAGCTGGCCCAGTGAAAGAGCCTATATTCATTTCTCGTGAGGTGGTGCTTGAAATCCACCATACTTCACTTCAGCGCCATGGAGGCATTGATGGATTGCGTGAACCCGGTCTGTTGGATTCAGCTCTGATGCAGCCAGAGGCAACCTATTACTATGGTCAGGGTGATCTGACCAGCATTGCCGCGGCCTACGCCTTTCACATCGCCCAAAACCAACCTTTCCTCGATGGCAACAAACGGACAGCGATGGGCTCCGCTCTTCTTTTTCTTAAGGCAAACGGCGTCGATGTGGACAATTTCGACGAGGCCCAACTCTACGACGCCATGATCGCCATTGCGGAAAAACGGCTCGACAAAGCCGGCCTCGCCGCCGTCTTTCGCGAGCAGCTCAAGGCATGAACTCCATCTTTAATTCCTCACGCCACGTCCGCAAAGTCCGCCAAGGCCATTCTGTCTTTGCGTCCTCCGCGTCCTTGGCGTGAGATAAAAGCCGATGGCCCAGATCAAAATTTACGGCTCCGCCAATTTTTTGCGCGCGCACCGCGTTGCGTTGTCGGACGCGATCCATGCTTGCATAACAGAGGCGCTCGGCCTGCCGGCCGACAAACGGTTCCATCGCTTTCTGCCGCTCGATGCAGGTGACTTCATCCATCCGTCGGATCGCTCGGAGCGCTACACCATTATCGAGATCGGCATGTTCGAGGGTCGCTCGGCCGAGACGAAGAAACAGCTTATCCGGGTGCTCTTCGCGCGCCTCGACAAACAAGGTCTCGTCCCGCCTCAGGATTTGGAAATCACCATCACGGAAACGCCCCGGCACAACTGGGGCATTCGCGGCCTGCCCGCTGATGAGCTAACGCTGAATTACAAAGTCGAAAAATGAAAATCATCCGTCACCTCACGCCGAACGGCCCGGCCCATGCCGCGCTCCAGCCCGACGGCTCCGCGCTTGAAATCGTCGACGACATCTTCGGCGATTTCCGCGCAACCGACCGCGTCGTGCGGCCCGGCAAGCTCCTCGCGCCGGTCGCGCCGGCCAACATCCTCTGTATCGGCCTGAATTACCGCAAGCACGCCGCGGAGAGCGGCCACAACCTGCCCGAATTCCCCGTGCTCTTCATCAAGCCGACCAACGCCGCGCAAAACCCCGGCGACCCGGTGGAAATCCCACAAAAGCTCGCCAGCACCAAAGTCGATTACGAGTGCGAGCTCGCCGTCGTCATCGGCCGGCGTTGCAAGAACGCCACGCGCGCCAACGCCCTCGACTTCGTGCTCGGCTACACCTGTGCCAACGACGTCTCCGCCCGCGACTGGCAGCAGCAATGGGGCGGCGGCCAGTGGTGCCAGGGCAAAGGCTTCGACACGTTTTGCCCGCTCGGCCCCGTGCTCGTCACGCGCGATGAAATTCCCAATCCCAACTCGCTCCAGATCAAAACCCTCCTCAACGGGCAGGTAATGCAGGACTGGAACACGGACGACATGATTTTCGACGTGCCGAGGCTAATCGAGTTTCTCAGTGGCGGCAAAACGCTCCTGCCCGGCACCGTCATCCTCACCGGCACGCCGCACGGCGTGGGCTTCGCGCGCAAGCCGCCCGTCTTCATGAAAGCCGGTGACACCGTGAGCGTGGAGATCGAAAAGATCGGCACGCTGACCAATCCCGTCGTGAACGAGCAGGTTTAAGGGATCCATTATTGTGGGCGGGGTGTCCCACCCCGCGATCGACCTCAGTGCGGGGTGAGGACACCCCGCCCACAAAATCATATTCTTCACCTAAAGAAACTCACCGGGCGGTGAGTTTCTTCAGCGACGCATAAAGGTTTTCGAGTCGCGGGACGCTCGCGCCCACGGCTTGGGCGCGTCGCAACGGTTCACCCCAGATCGCCTCGACCTCCACTTCGCGCCCGGCGAGAAAATCGACCAGGCTCGACGGACGATAAGCGCCCATCGGCGGAGTGACGTCGAATTGCTGCTGGAGAAACTTGTCCGGGATGGTGAAGCCGAGCCGGCCGGCGGCGAGCTGCACCTCGCGCATCAATTCGCGCACTTCCGCCACCAGCGACGGATCGGCACAGAGCCGGTCGGTCGCAATCCCGCCGGCCGCAATGGCGAGGCCGTTGAAGGGAATGTTCCAAACGAGCTTGCGCCAGCGCGCCTCGTTCAAGTCGTCGACCACGCGTGTCTTCACCCCCGCGGTCTCAAACTGCGCGGCCAGCGCGCGGGTGCGCTCCTGCGGCGGCCGGCCGAACTCACCGAGCGCAATCGAGCCGGGATGATAACACGTCACCTCGCCCGGCGCGGTGCGCGTCGCGGCGATGAACGCGAGCCCGCCCATCACGCGCTCCGCGCCGAAAAGCTCCGCCAGCTGCTCGTCGGAGCCGAGCCCGTTTTGCAGCGTGAAAAGCGCGGTGCGCGGGCCAAGCAGCGGCGGCAGCAGGCGCGCAAGTTCGCCGTTCGCCGTGGTCTTAAGCGTGACGATGACGAGATCGACCGGGCCGATTTCCCCGGTGGAGCCAAACGCCGCGACCGGCCGCAGTTCCGTGGTACCTCCTTTTTCATGCAGCAGCAGCGAACCCCGCGCCCGCACCGCCGCGAGATCGCTGCGCAGCAGGAAACGCACGTCCGCGCCGCCGAGCGCGAGCCTCGCACCGTAATAGGTGCCAATGGCCCCGGAACCGACGATCGCGATTTTGGAAAATGGATTCAAACGACAAAGCGATACCGCTAATGGCTGGAAAAGCGCAGCGCAAGGCGGTGGTGCATGTGGCCGCAAGGCCGCGCATCCAGTCGAGAAGCCAAGGCCCGGACGGCCTTGGCCCAACCTCCT
>DASYOA010000120.1:0-4566 GCA_036008265.1 Opitutaceae bacterium | reverse complement strand
AGCAGCACGTTGGCCAGCGCATCGAGTTCGGGCACGAGATAAAAAGCCTGGAACACCAGGCCGACCAGGCGCGCGCGGCGCGCGGCCAAGAGCGTTTTCTCGCCGCGCCAAAGAATTTCTCCGCCATCGGGCGCGTCAAGGCCGGCCAGGAGTTGGAGCAGCGTGGATTTTCCCGAGCCGGATTCACCGCGAATGCTCACGCTCTCGCCCGGCGCGATCGCCAGGTCGACGCCGTTCAAGACCTCGATGCGGCGGTCGCCGCTCAGGTAAGTTTTGCGCAGCGCGCTGGCGGTGAGAAGGGCGTCAGGCATGGCGACGCGCCTCCGGCGCGAACATCCAACATTCAACCTTCAACGTCCAACGCCCAAGTAGGACAAAAGACAAAGGCTCTACGTACGGGCTGATTGAAGTTGGATGTTGGATGTTCAATGTTGAATGTTGGACGTTCCGCAGCGAATCATTCGCTGCGGAGCGCCTCCACGGGTTTGAGCCGCGCCGCGTGCCACGCCGGCAGCAGGCCGGCCAGCGTCGAGATGACGATGGTCAGGACGATGATGTGGATGATGTCGCCCGATGACACATGGGAGGGCAACTGGCTGAAGTTGTAGAACCGCTGCAGCACTTCCTGGCGCTGCGTCATCCGCGCCAGGCCAAGCACAACGTCGTTGCGAAAATACAGCGCAACAAAACCCAGGCCGAGCCCGAACAGCGTGCCGAACACGCCGATGAACAAGCCCTGCGCGCAGAAGCACGCCGCCACCTGCCGCGGCTCGCCGCCGAGCGCGCCGAGCAGGCCGATCTCGCGCGTCTTGCGCACGACGGAAATGAGCAGCGAGCTCGTCACCGAGAACGCGGCCACGATGACAATGAAGAGCAGCAGGAAAAAAATCATGTTTTTCTCCAGCTGCAGCACCCAGAGAAAATCGCTGAACGTGTCCTCCCACGAAAAGGCGCGCACGTCGGGTGGCAGCGCGGTGTTGAGGCGACCGGCGGCCTCGTCCTCGTTCATTCCCGGTTGCAGGCGGACGTTGATGCCGTGCACATCCGCGCCGAGCCCGTAAAGTTCCTGCGCGAGGCGCAGCGTGCAATAGACCGTGGCGCTGTCGAGCTGCTGGTGGCCGATCTCCAGGACGCCGACGACGCGCACCTGCCGGGGGAGAAACACTTCGTCGCTCTTGAGTTTTTCAATCATGAGCGGCGAATAAACCTCCACCGTTTCGCCGACCGACACGCCCAGGCTTTGCGCCAGTTCGGAACTGAGGATGACCGAATCGTCATCGAGGTCATCGAATGAGCCGGCGATCAGGTAATGGCTGAGGTGGACGACATTTTCGACCGTGGCGAGATCGAGCCCGCGCATAGCGGGAAACGCGGGCTTGCCCTGATACTGGAGCATCAGCACGCCGCTCGCCGTGGGTGTGGCCGCGGCGACGCCGGGCACGGCGTCGATTTTTTTCAACAGCTCGGGATAATTTTCAATGACACCTTGTGCGCGAATTTGCACCTCGCCCTCGGTGCCGACAATCATCTGGCGGATTTCGTAACCGAAGCCGCCCATTACGCTCGTCACCACGACCAGCAGCGCCACGCCCAACGCCACGCCGAGAACCGAAATGAAGGTGAAAAACGAAAACCGCCGCCCGCTGGGGAAAAGCTGCTTTAACGCTAAATATAAATACCAGGGCATGGGAGGAAAAAGGCTGAAGGGCTGAAAAACTGAAAGGCTGAAAATTTCGATCGTTCAGAATTTCCGTTTTCAGTTCTTCAGTCCTTCAGCTTTTCAGCCCTTCAGTCTTTCGCGCTCCCGGAGCGCAACTGCGGGAACAAAATCACGTCGCGGATGCTTTCCGCGCCGGTCAGCAGGATGACCAGGCGGTCGATGCCGATGCCCATGCCGCCGGCGGGTGGCATCCCGTGCTCGAGCGCGAGCAGGAAGTCCTGGTCGATGTTTTGCTGCTCCTCGCCCGCCTGCGCCTCGAACATCTGCCGCTGCGCGTCAGGATCGTTCTGTTCCGAGTAAGCGGGGGCGATTTCCATGCCACCGATGCAAAGCTCGAACACGTCCACCGTGTCGGGATCGTCGGGCGAGAGCTTGGCCAGCGGCACGAGCTGCTTGGGCAGGTGCGTGACGAAGGTCGGCTGGATGAGCGTGGGTTCGATTTTCTTGGAGAAAATTTCGTTGGTGATCTCGAACTCCTCCCAGTGCGGCTCGGCCTTGAGGCCGAGCTTCTCGGCGCCGGCGATCTTTTCGGCCTTGCTCCGGCTGAACCACTCCGCGTCGCCCGTGGTCGTGCGGATCACATCCTTGTAGCGCACCTCGCGCCACTCGCCGCCGAAATCGATCTCCTGCCCGCTCGCGGCGTGCTTGATTTTCATCGCGCCGAGCACGTCGCGGCAGAGCGATTGGAACAGGTCGCGCACGAGCGTCATCATGCCGCGGTAGTCGCTGTAGGCCTGGTAAACCTCGAGCATGGTGAACTCGGGGTTGTGCTTGCGCGAGACGCCCTCGTTGCGGAAATTGCGGCCGATCTCGAACACGCGGTCGTAGCCGCCGACGAGCAGGCGCTTCAAATAAAGCTCGAGCGAGATGCGCAGGAAAAAATCCACCCCGAGCGCGTTGTGATGCGTGGTGAACGGCTTGGCCGCCGCACCGCCCGCGATGGCTTGCAGCACCGGTGTTTCCACTTCGATGAACTGCTTCTCCTCAAGAAACTTCCGGATGTGGGAGACGATGCGCGGGCGCAGCATGAGCCGCTGGCGCGACTCCTCGTTGACGATGAGATCGAGATAGCGCTGGCGATAGACCTGCTCGGGGTCGGTCAGGCCGTGCCATTTCTCCGGCAGCGGGCGCAGCGCCTTGGCGACGAGCACGAAGCGCGTCACGCGCACGGTGATCTCGCCGCTCTTGGTCTTGAAGAGCGTGCCTTCCGCGCCGAGGAAATCGCCGAGGTCGAGTTTCTTCCATGCCGCGTAGGCCTCGTCCCCGATCACGTCCTTTTTCAGGTACAGCTGGATCTGTCCGCGCTGGTCGAGGATCTTGGCGAACTGGCTCTTGCCCATGTCGCGGATCACGACGAGACGCCCGGCCACGCCCACGGTCACGGCGTTATCCTGGCCCTCCACGTGGAGCTTGAGCGCGTCGGCCGAGAAATGGGTGGGCGCGAAATTCGCGCGAAAGGGATCTGCGCCCGCGGCGCGCAGGTCGGCAAGCTTCTGTCGCCGCACGGCGTGCTGGTCGTGGCTGATGTCGGTCGGGATATCGCTCATGAAACCCGCAAGCGTGGCCCGCCCCCGCCCCGGCGCAAATGGAAAACTCCGCCGCACCCGGCAAAAAATCCGTTCCACCCGCCGGCTGCAAGGGCTCAGCCCTGAAAAAAGCGCCGGATTCCGGCCAGGCGCTTGGCCACCGACCGGCGCTGCTTCTTCCAGTATCGCTGAAGCCGGCAACGCTGCCTTTTGAAGAATATCCAAGCCCGGGTTGGAATTCTCGCGAGGTATTGACCAGGCGTCGAGGCCACGAATTCCTTTTGGAGGACAACGGCAAATCCGTTTCCGCTCTTGTCGTCCACATCCTGATAGGCAACCACGGTCAGGTCCAAATAGCGGCAAAGATCGATCAAGTCCTGCGTAATCCACACCGAACAGTGTTCGTCGTATTGGTGGGCATAATCTTTCGATCCGACGATTTTTCCCTCATGCCGGGCGACAAGTTCTGCGAGGGGCGTCCGGGCGCGATCCCGGTCAAACGTTCTCTCTTGGTGCGGGGCGATGATAAAGATGTATCCCCCGGGCTTTATGACCCGGAGCCATTCCTTGATGGCCTTGATCGGATCAAAAAAATGTTCGATGACGTGTGCTGAAACAACAAAGTCCTGGGATTCATCCGGGACCGGCAGCTCATCCCCGGATGCGACGATGTCCACTTTAAGCGCCTCGCCACAGTATTCGACTTCGGCTTTTTTGAAGACGGTGTCCAGCGAGGCCTCGTAGTCGACGTTCTTGGTCTCGAGGCCGAACGGATTATGCGCGGCTCCACCGATTTCCAACCCGGCCAGGCCGTCGAGATAGTGGTGGGCGAGCCTTGATTCCCGGAATATCATGGATCGGCGGTTGCAGCGTAAATCTCCCGGCAGTCAGGGCGGATTCGTGCGGGCAGGCCGGCGAGTTCGTCGTGGCTGATATCGGTCGGGATATCGCTCATGGAACCCGCAGCGTGGCCCGCCCCCCGCCCCGGCGCAAACGGAAAACCCCAACGGAGAAACCGCCAATCCGCGCTAATTGACGCTCATTTGAATAAAACCTATTCAGTCATATTAGTGTGGATTAGCGTGCATTAGCGGTTAAAAATCTCACCTTCAGTTTTCGATGGATACGACCCGCAAACCCACCTGGCTTCGCGCCAAACTGCCCAGCGGCCCCGGCTACGCCGCCGTGCGCAAGCTCGTGGATGAAAATGAGCTTCACACCGTCTGCCAGAGCGCGCAGTGCCCCAACCTCGGCGAATGCTGGTCGCGCGGCACCGCCACGGTCATGATCCTCGGCAACATCTGCACGCGCTCGTGCAAC
>DASYOA010000119.1:0-5368 GCA_036008265.1 Opitutaceae bacterium | reverse complement strand
CGGCATCGTCGCGGAAGTCAACGCGCTAGGCTACACCGCGTGCGAAGCGGCCTACCGCGACAGCGAACCGTGGCGGCAGGCATTGCTCGCCTACCTGCGCGGCAACGGCGACTTTTTGAAGAGCTTCCTCGCGCGCGAGCTGCCCGGCGTGCGCCTCGAGGCGCCGCTCGAGGCGACCTACCTCGCGTGGCTCAACGTCGAGGCGCTCGGCCTGGCGGATCCGGTCGCGCATTTTGAAAAACACGGCATCGGCCTGAGCGACGGTGCGTTCTTCGGCGCGCCCAAGGGAAAATATGTCCGCCTCAACTTCGGCTGCCCCCGTGCCACGCTCGAAGAAGCCCTGCGCCGGATGAAAGCCGCGGTAAAATAATCCGGCACCCTGCCACAGCCATTTAGGGCCAATCGTCAAACGCTCTAGAAATCATGCTAGAGTGTAACCCAATAGGTTACACTTTACCCATGAGCTTAACTGATTCTCGAATCAAACTGTGGCTGCAAGTAAGCAAGGTGCTGGCGATAGCGGCAAAAGCCGGTGCGCGTCGTGTCGCAGCAGCATTGCACAGGCGCCGACCCTATCCATGCCGCACCCGTCGGCCCGGAACCAACACTCCGATGTGGAATGTCTGCGTCATACTTTTGCGGCAGGAATTGCGCAAATACGGTGCCAAGGCACAACTGGCCCGCTATCTCGGCGTCCCACGCCAGCGGTTACAGGATTATCTCAAGGCCCGCAGCCGCCTGCCTGACGCAGAATTGATGTTGCGCCTGTTGCACTGGCTGACAGAACGCCGGGCCGGCCGCGACCCGGCGCTGTAAAGTGTAACCTATTGGGTTACACCTTCGTTTCGCCGCTCTTGGGTTCACTTGGGTCGCAGAGACCAATTTCCAAAACGCCATAGTTTCTAAAGTGTGACCTAATGGGTTACGCTTTATCGCTTCCCCAGCCCGATCTCAGTCCCATCTTTGCACCCGAGTGTAACCTATTGGGTTACACCCAAAGGGAGGTTGCGGCGCAATTTTGGCGAAGGCATAATGCGAAGAACTGCATCATGCGCCTCGGGCCCTACGAACTTTCGTCGAATCTGTTTCTCTCGCCCCTGGCGGGTTACACCAACCTGCCCATGCGCCTCACCCTGCGCGAACTCGGCGGACTGGGCTGGGTCACGACCGACCTCGTCAACGCCCGCTCGCTGCTCGAGCGCAACCGGCGCGCGCTGCAGCTCGTGGCCACACATCCCGACGACCAGCCGATGTCCATCCAGCTTTTTGGCGCCGTGCCGGAGGAAATGCGTGACGCCGCCGTGCTCTGCGCGGAACTCGGCGCACAGGGCGTGGACATCAACATGGGCTGCCCGGTGAAAAAAGTCGTCCGCATCGGCGGCGGCTCGGCGATGATGAATGAGCTGAGCAAGACCGCGGCCCTCGTGCACGGCATGGTCGCCGCCGTGAAAATTCCCGTCACGGCCAAGATGCGCCTCGGCTGGGACGATGAAAACCTCACCGCGCCCGACCTGGGGCGCGTGTTGGAGGACGCGGGCGTGGCCGCGATTTTCGTGCACGGCCGCACGCGCGCGCAAGGCTTCAGCGGCACGGTCAACCTCGCCGGCATCCGCGCCGTCGCGCAGGCGGTGAAAAAAATCCCCGTCATCGGCAACGGCGACATCACGACGCCCGAGGCGGCGAAGCATATGCTCGAGCAGACCGGCTGCGCCGGCGTGAGCATCGGCCGCGGCGCGTTCTATGACCCGTGGATTTTCCGGCGCACCGAGCATTATTTGCGGACGGGCGAGCTGCGGCCCGAACCTTCATTCACCGAACGGGTGGCCGTAATGCGGCGTCACTTTGAGCGCTACGTGGAGTTTTATGGCGAGGCGCAGGGCTCGGTGCTTTTTCGCAAGGTCGCGCCGTGGTACGCGCGACGCTTTGGGCCGGCAAAAGTTTTCAAGCAGCGCATCATCACCATTGCATCGCGCGCCGACTTCGACGCCGCGCTCGAAGCCTATCTGCGGTGGCGCGCGCCGTTCTGCGACGAGCACGGCGAGCTGCAACCAAAGTTCCGTCCCGATCCGCTGGTGGCTTCATTCCTGCGCGAAGAGAGCGACGCCCCCGCCCGCGGCGCGATTCCCGTGCCCAAGGGCCCGGTGGAAGTGTGGTAAAGAAAAGTTCCCCGTTCCCCGTTCAATGTTCAAGGTTGGTTGGCCGGAGGTGTTAACCCTGGATCTTCTGAGTAATTGGTAGTTTGAATTTAGTATTTAGTCCGGACGTCCTACTTCGCCAAGCCGACGAAGGACACAGCAAGCGCTGGATCGAAACCAACTACAAATTACCAACTACTAACTACCCTGTCCGCTGTTAGTATTTCTTCACCAGCGTGACCCCGGTCGAGTCCTTGAAGAGTGCCAGTTCGCGGTCCGGGTCGATGCCAATAAACACGATGCCAAGGTCCGAATTGACCACGTCGCCAACGTAATAGGTGCTGTTGCCGATGAGCACGCGCGGATGCGCGCCTTGAAACACGCCGTTGACGTGCATATTTTCGACGAAGGCCTTGAACTCCGGGCTGGCCGCAATCGCCGGCGGCAGGTCGATGTGCACGGCCTGGGCGGCGGGAGCCGCCGGCACAGGTGTGGGTGAAGGGGTTGCCGCCGGAGACGATGGAGCGACAGGAGCCGAAGTCGCGACTGCAACCGGGCTGGCCGCAGGAGCCGCCGGCATTGGCGTTGTCGCGGGAGTTACGCTGGGGACATTGGTTGCAACCGGAGGCGCAGGTACAACCGCTGCGGTGGTCGCATTGTTGGCCGGCTGAGTCGGGAGAGCGGCAGGTTGTGTCGAGTGCGTTGGCGGCGGAGTAACCACTGGCGCCGGCTTGGGCGCGGGAGCCGCGGTCACAGCGCCGGACGACGGCGAAGCGGCGGATTTGAAAAACATGGTGTAGGCCATGTAGCCACCAGCGCCGAGCAACACCACGACGAGAACAATGATAACGACGGGCCCCATTTTGGCGGGCTGCGGCTTGGGCGGCGGGAGCACGCGGCGCATGGGCTTGGCACTAACCTGCGAGCCCTTGGGGTCAGGTACACTTGCCGTCGGCTTGGCCACGGCCGATGTCGACGCAGCTTCAGTCGCAGGAGCCGTATTTTCGCTCGCTTTAATCACAGACGGGGGCGGCGCAGCCGTGGTCTTTTCATTTGCTTTGGCCGCAGCCGGTGCAGGTGCGGGGGTCGCCGGCTTTTCCTCCGCCGTAGCTTTAGCGACAGAGGACGGCTTTTCCGCAACCGGTGTAGCCTCTGGTTGCGGAGCGGCCTTGGCAGGTGGCGGGGCCGGCACAGCAGCAGAACCCTCCCCTTCGCGAAACTTGAGTTTGTATTTTACTTTTGCCTTGCCCTCTTCATCCACGGAAAGCCCGGGGCTGGCCGGAACGGCCGTCTTGTCCGCCGTGGCTTTAGCGACGGAGGACGGCTTTTCCGCAACCGGGGACGCCGGTGTTGGCGCAGCAGCAGCAGAATCGTCGCGAAACTTGAGTTTATAGGCCGGTTTATCCGTGGCCGGTGCAGACGTCGGCGCGGCCGGCTTGTCCGCCGTAGCTTCAGCGAGGGCGGTCGGCTTTTGAGCAACCGGTGAAGTCGGTGTTGGCGGAGCGGAGGCTACAGAGGGCGACGCGTCAGCAGGAGGATCGTCGCGAAACTTAAGTTTATGGATGGGCGGAGCCGTGGCTGGCGCAGGCGCAACCGGCACGGGGACAGCCGGCGAAGGAACCAGTGGTTGATCAGGCTTGAGAGGCGGAGATTCGTCACCCATGAGACCCAACTTAATAATTTCCCAGCAAAGCGAAACCAAAAAGATTGAAAGCCGCCTTTTCAGTATTCACTGGCGGTCTAGCCATAGATAAGTCACGTTTCCTGCAAAATCGTCGCATAAACCTTCATGAAGAAAATCCTGATCTCACTGCTGGCCGGGGCCATCGCACTCAGCGGCTGCCATCGTTCGCACAAACCGAAGCCGAATCCAGCCGTCGCGACCGAAGTGGAGCAGGAATTCATGCAACGATGGGTCGACCAACGGACGCACGATTACATCGCGCAGGGCAAGTTCACCACCGAGGCTCAGGCGCGAGCCCAGGCGACAACGGATTTTTACCAGCAATATCCTTACACGACCCTGGCTGAAAAAACCGGGGCGGGTGCACCAGCGCCGAAATGATTTTGGGCGGCGAGCCGCGGGCAGTTATTTTTTAACCGCAGGATGCGCCGCGATGTGCGCAAAGGCGGCGCGCAGCAGCGTTTGGCCCGGCTCCATGCGGTGCCAGGGTGACGCACCCGAGGGATGTGGCAGCGGCATGCAATCGGCCGTGTGCCCGGCATAGGTGATGCGGAATTTTTGGCCGACGACCACCGCCAGCGGGCGTTCGCCAAGAAACTGCGTAATGGCGAGCTTGCCCACGGGCAGCACGAGCTGCGGACGCAACAGGGCGAACTCGCGCCCGAGCCAGTGGGCACAATGGGCGATCTCATCCGGCGCGGGCACGCGATCGCCGCCCGCGGCGCGCTTGCCAGGGAAACAGCGACAGACCGCGGCGAAATAAACCCGGTCGCGCGTCTCGTCCTCGCTCCACCCAAGAGCTTCGTGGAACCACTTGAAGAGCGTCTTGCCGGCCGTCCACGCGAACGGCCGGCCGAGTTTCGGCTCTTTATCCCCGGGCGCCTGGCCAACAAGCAGCACGCGGCTTGCGACCGGCCGGCCGACGACCACCGGTTTGTGCATGCGCGGACAAAGCGTGCAGGCACGCAGGGCGGCGAGGTGTTGTTCGATCGCGGCAGTGGCGGTGGAGGGCGGCGACACGATTCTTCTGAAAATAAAAAAGACGAAGCCCGCGAGGAGCTTCGTCTTGGACTTTAATTTAAAGCGTACTCAGTAACGACGTTCGCGGGAGAAACCGCCGCCGCCACCGCCGCCACCACGACGTTCGCCGCCGCCGCCGCCGCCACCACCGAAGGAACGGCCGGAGCCTTCTTCTTTCGGGCGGGCTTCGTTGACCGTCAAAGGACGGCCGTCGAATTCGACGCCATTGATTTTTTCCGCGGCTACTTTCGCCTCTTCAGGCGTGCCCATTGTGACAAATGCAAAACCGCGCGGGCGGCCGGTCATTTTATCCATCGCGACGTAAACGTCGGATACCGTGCCGAATTGGCTGAAGTGCGTACGCAGGTCGGCTTCGCTGGTCTTAAATGACAAGTTGCCGACGTATAGTTTGGAGTTACCCATGTGATAATTCGTAGATCCACCGTCCGCTGCCAGTTCCGTTCCCACCGTGGGTTTCAAATCATCACTTAAGCCTACGCTCAGCCAACGACTCACCAGATCCTAACAC
>DASYOA010000118.1:0-3223 GCA_036008265.1 Opitutaceae bacterium | reverse complement strand
CAGCAACGCCTCAAACCCCTGCCGCGAAAGCTCCCCTGCTTTCGATTGTGCGATCATCCAGCGATACAATGCGCGGCGCACCAGCGCGCGGGGCTTGCCCGCCAGCCGGGCAACGTCCAGTGCGCCATCAGCGGTAAATGGCTGCACCTCGTCGAGCCACGCCTCCAGTGCCACATCGTCCTCCGCCAGCAATTCCCGCGTGAGCGCCGCGCCCACCAGGGCGTCTCGCCCGGAAGCCGCCGCGCGCCATGCCGGCAGCACATCGCGGCGGATGCGGTTGCGAAAAAAATCTCCCGTCGCGTTGCTCGCGTCTTCCCGCCACGCCGCGCCCGCGGTGCACAAGCCGGCGGCCAACCCGGCTTTTTGCAAAGTGAGCAACGGCCGCAAGTGCACCCGCCCGCCCGGCAGCAACTGCACCGGCCGCGGCGCGCTCAAGCCACCGGCCCCGCTGCCCCGAGCCAGGCGCATGAGCAGCGTCTCGGCCACATCGTCCATCTGGTGTCCAAACCAGAGCACCCGACACCGCGCGGCGCGCAGCTCTTTTTCAAAAAACTCCATCCGTGCCGTCCGCGCCTCGGCTTCGCTAATGATAGTTGTAGGTCGGGCTTTACGCCCGACACCGCGTTTCGTCGGGCGTAAAGCCCGACCTACAGCGGTCCATTGGCCCGCAACAGATTTTACTCCGAGTTCAGCGCAGACCTCCCGGCAAAATTTTTCGTCCAGATCGGCCGCCCGCCCGCGGAGCTTGTGGTTGAAATGCAACCCCAACAGCCGGCCACGCCGTTCCGGCCAGTGCGCCCATAACAGCAGCAAAAGAGCCAGCGAATCGGCGCCGCCGGAAAACGCCACGGCCCATTGTTCGCGCTTGGGCCGCGCATCCACCCAGGCCAGCACCGCCGGGTGCAGGCGGTTGCGCGGAAAGGCCGCGGCGAGTTTTGCCGCGCAAGCGGGCCAGTCTGCTGTTTTCTTCATAGGTCCTATTCGACCTATTGGACTTATACTTTCCTAATTGAAACTTAAAAACTCCTTGCCGAAAAACGGCACCAGCACGGCGGGGATTTTCACGCGCCCATCGGCCTGCAGGTTGTTTTCGAGCAGCGCGGCCAGCACGCGCGGCACGGCCAGGCCCGAACCGTTGAGCGTGTGCACGAGCTCGGGCTTGCTGCCGTCCTTCGCGCGATAGCGGATTTGCGCCCGCCGGGCCTGGAACGACTCGAAGTTCGAGCAGCTCGAGACCTCCAGCCAGCGCTGCTGTCCGGCCGACCAGACTTCGAGGTCGTATTTCTTCGACTGGGAAAAGCCGAGGTCGCCCCCGCACATGAGCAGCACGCGATACGGCAGCCCGAGTTTTTGCAGCAGCTGCTCGGCGTCGCCGCGAAGTTTTTCCAGTTCGTCGTAGCTCGTCGCCGGGTGGACCCACTTGAGCAGCTCGACCTTGTCAAACTGGTGCAGGCGGTTCAGGCCGCGCACGTCCTTGCCGTAGCTGCCGGCCTCGCGGCGGAAGCACGGCGTGTAGGCGCAGCGGCAGACCGGCAACGTTTCCTCCGGCAGGATCTCGTCACGGAAAAAATTCGTCAGTGGCACTTCCGCCGTGGGCACGGCGTAAAAACCGTCGAGCGGCGATTCGTACATCTGGCCTTCCTTGTCCGGCAGCTGGCCCGTGGCCGTGGCGCTGGCGGCGTTGACGAAGATGGGCGGATTGACCTCCACGTAGCCCGCCTTCGTGTCTTCATCCAAAAAGAAATGCACCAGCGCCCGCACGAGCCGGGCGGCGTCGCCGATATAAAACGGAAAGCCCGCGCCGGTGACCTTCGCGCCGCGCGCAAAATCGAAGAGCTGGTCGAAGCCGGGGATTTCCCAGTGCGCTTTCGCGTGCGGCGAAACGGCCTTCACGTCGCCGTGCGTGGCGTGCACGACATTGTCGGCCGGCCCGGCGCCCTCGGGCACGCTGGCGTGCGGGATGTTTGGCAGCGTGAGGAGCGCGGCCCGGTGTTTTTCCTCGAGTTCGCGCAGCTGCACCTCGCGCTCCTTCACCTGGGTGGAGACGGCTTTCATTTCCGCCACCTTGGCCTGAAACTCCGGCGAACCCTTCGGCAACGCGACCATTTCGGCGTTGGCGGATTTTTGTTTGGCCCGGAGGGACTCAACCTCGGAGGTTTGCGCCCGCCATTTCGCATCGAGCGCCAGCACCGCGTCGAGATCGGCGTCGAGATGTTTCTTTTTGAGCGCCGCGCGTACGACGTCGGGCGATTCGCGAATCAGTTTCGGGTCGAGCATGGGAAAAGTTATTGATTAACGGGGCGGCAGGCCGCGCACAATCTTCGTCCGCGGGGTGTCGATCCGTTGAAAACGCGCAAAAACCTCCTTGGCGGCAAGCAGCTTCAGGTCGCCGACCGGCGCCTGGATGACGTGGTTGGTCGGCGTAGTCAGAGGATACGGGCCGAAGCGCCGCGGGTCGGTCGGCCCAAAAATGCCGAGTGTGCGCACGCCGAGCGCGGCGGCCAGGTGCATCGGGCCACTGTCGTTGGAAATGACCCAATCGGCCCGCTGGGTGAGCGCCGGCAGCGAGACGAGACTCGTGTTGCCGGTCAGATTAAGAAACTGTGCGGGTGGAAAGGTGTCCTTGTCGGGGAAATAGTTGTTGCCCGCCCAGACGACCTTGCGGCCGGTGCCGTCGCGGATGAGCATTTCCGTCAGTTCTTTATAACCACCCCAACGCTTTTCCGGCCGTCGGCTGTCGGGAAACATCACCAGCGGCTTCGAGCCGCCGCGGCCGTCGACAAAGCCCAGGTTCAGGTTTTCCGGCGCGCGAAAACGCAGCGTCCCGCGCAGTTCCGGCTGCGCGTCGACCATTGGACAAAATTGCAGCAGGATTTCCAGCGCATGCGCATGCCGGCCGCCGGGCGGCAGGGGCGCCAGCTGCTTGTAGAAAATCCCCGCGCCTTCCCGCGCATCGCTGCGCCCGACCTTATGCTTCGCCCGCGTGCGCAACATCATCAACCCCGTGCGAAGCAAACCCTGGAAATCGAACGCATAGTCAAATTTTGTCTGCCGAATATCGCGCATTAACTCAATAAATCCCTTGGCACCCGCATCCCGCCTGAAAACATAGGTGTGATCCACCGCTTCACACGCTAGCACCAACGGCGCAAAAATGTCCCTTACCACCCACGAAATCTCCAGGTCAGGCCGCTGCGCCTTGATCGAGGACGCCACCTGCAGG
>DASYOA010000117.1:0-6306 GCA_036008265.1 Opitutaceae bacterium | reverse complement strand
CCCGGGGGCTCATGAGCTCCTTCAGGTAAGAGCCGAGTTTTTCGTTGGTGGGGCCGTAGCGGTCGCTATAGAGGTAGAGCTCGAGGTCGGTGAGCATCTCGTAGGCGGTCTGGTAACGTTTGTCGCGGTCGCGCCGGAGGGCCTTTTGGATGATGGCTTCAAGGCGCGCATCGATGTCGCGGCGGAGTTCACCAAACTGCGGGATGGGCATCGTGAGGATGTTGCGGCGGGTCTGCAGGCGGTCGGCCGAGTGGAAGACATTTTTTCCAAGGAGCAATTCGGTGAGTACGATGCCGAGCGGGAAGAGATCGGCGCGGGCGTCGGTGACGGCGTAGCTGGCCTGCTCGGGCGAAAGATAATCATCCCGGCCGGCGATGACCTTGCCTTCGTCGTTGTACATCAGGTCGAGGGCCTTCGCGATGCCGAAGTCCGTGAGCTTCACGTCGCCTTCGTTGCCGAGGAGGACGTTTTTTGGCCCGATATCGCGATGGACGATGCCGAGCAGCCGGCCCTCGTGGTCGCGCTTCTGGTGCGCATAGGTGAGGCCGCGGGCGATGCGCGAGACGATAAAAGCGGCGAGGTCAATCGGCACCGGCCGGTCGATTTCGCGATGGCGCTCAAGGAACTCGTCGAGGTTCACGCCGCGCACCAGTTCCATCACCATGAAATAATGGCCGCTCGTCTGCCCGAGATGGTAGGTCTGCACGATGTTGGTGTGAATGAGATCGGCGACGAGCCTCGCCTCGCCGATGAAGTTTTTTTGAAACTCGGGGATGGCCGAAAATTCCTCGCGAATAATCTTCAGGGCGACGACCTTGCGGAAATGGCCCGCTCCGTGCTGCACGGCTTCATAGACGATGCCCATACCGCCCTCTGCAAGCTTCTGGGTAATCTCGTAATGCAGTTCGGTAAAAATATTTTTCATGGCCGTCACCGTCTCAAGGAAGGGTAGGTGGCGATCGCTTGCAAGCGGGTAAATCGTCATCTAGCATGAAAATTGCTGCAGGAATGCTTGAAAGAGGTTAAAGCACGCAATTTGCGCCGCGCGGCCGGTTGACAGACGGTGGGAGGAGATTAGTTTTTTTGCATGATCACGCTTTCGCCCCGTGCCGCCGCCCAAGTCCGCACCCTGTCGCAGGAACGCCATGCGGCGGACAAACGCTTGCGCGTTTTTGTCGAGTCTGGCGGTTGCTCGGGCCTGCAATACGGCATTTCGTTCGATGAACAGAAGGACGGGGACACGACGTTCGAGAGCGAGGGCCTGCAACTGCTCATCGATGCATCGAGCCTCGCTTATCTCAACGGCTCGAACATCGATTTCGACGATGGCCTGCACGGCAAGGGGTTTGAAATCAAAAACCCGAACGCCCACAGCAGCTGCGGTTGCGGCAAATCATTTAACTGAGTAGCGGGTAGTGAGGAGAAGTACCAAGTAGGAAGTACCAAGAGGTTTTTGGGCCAGGAAATTTTTTGGGATTTGGAACTCTGGATTTTTGCCCGTACCTATTGCTACTTGTCACTTGCTACTTAGTACTTCTGCCTCGTGGAGGGCCACGATACCGAAGGTCAGGGCGCGCGCGGAGACGCGGTTGAATCCGGCTTCGCGGATTTGCCCGGCCAGCGCGTCGCGCCCGGGAAACTGCTCGATGGAGCCGCAGAGATATTCGTAGGCGGCACGGTCGCCGGTCAACCGGCCGGCCAGCCGCGGGGCGAGCCGTCGCATGTAGAAAAAATAAAACGGCCGGAACCACGGCGCCGGCTGGGAAAACTCGAGCACAAAGAGCCGGCCACCAGGCCGCAGCACGCGGTGCATCTCGCGCAAGGCACGGTCGCGGTCGGCCATGTTGCGCAGGCCGAAGGAAATCGTCACGGCGTCGAACGAGGCATCGGCGAGCGGCAACGCGAGGCCGTCGCCCTGGCGGAAGGCGACGCCGGCCGAGCGGGGCGATTTTGCTTTTTTCAATTCCGCCTCATCGAGCATGGGCTGGCAAAAATCCATGCCGGTGATGCGCGTGTCGGCCGGCAGCGCGCGGGCGAGGGCGAAGGCCAGGTCACCGCTGCCGGTGGCGAGGTCGAGCACGTCATGGGGTTGCGTGCGGCGTACGGCGGCGACGAGGCGGCGGCGCCACCACAGATCGACACCGCCGCTGAGCAGGCGGTTGGCGAGGTCGTAGCGCCGCGCGATGCGCGCGAACATGGCGTTTACGGCGACGGGATCGGGCATGGGCAAGCGAGGATGAAATGGCGCGGCTGAAGCCGTCGCAGGGGCGTGGCCAAGTATGTCGGAAGCCCATGAGCTAAAGGCAATTTCAATAAATCCACAGCCGGCAAACGCCGGAAAAGATTTTTTTTCACGAATTCTAAGTATGGTTAGACAGTTGCGCTAGCGCGTCTTGTGCATCTTTTTCACGCATTTTTGATCAAAAATGTGCAACTGGCTGTTGACGTAACCTTTGGAAGAAAATAACTTAGATGAAGTTAAACGACCCTAAAAAGAGGATTTCACCATGTCGAATAATCTGACGAAACGCGAGATTGTGCTGACGATTTATGAGAAAACGGGCTTTCCGCAAAAGGAAGTGCAGGCCACGGTGCAGATGACGCTCGACATCATTCAAAAAGCACTGGCCGAGGGACGCAACGTCGAGTTACGCAACTTCGGCGTCCTCGAAGTACAGGTGCGCAAGCAGCGCGTGGGGCGCAACCCCAACAAACCCGAGGCCGAGGTCATCATCCCGCAACGCGCGGTGGTGAAGTTCAAGTCGGGCAAGGTCCTCAAGCAACAGCTCAAGAAGATCGATCTCGTGAAGCTGCAGGCCCCGTAAGGCGCAAATTTTTATATCAACAAATTATCAGGCCGGGCGATTTCGCCCGGCCTTTTTTGCGTCTGGTCAGGGCATAGATAAGCACATTCCGAATGTAGCCGGCCTCGCTGAGGCCGGTGTCCGCCTTCGCCAAGGCTACGGCGGACAGGCCGGGGTCAGCGACCCCGGCTACAATGCCCACCATGCCCTAACTTTTGGTTCGCGCCCGGCGCGGGTGCGCCACAATCCTTTCGGCTCGATGGCCACGTTTCAAACCCTGCCCGGTTTCCGCGAGTTTTATCCCGACGCGCTGACGCGCCGGAACCATATCTTCCGGCTCTGGCGCCAGAACGCCCGCGCGTTCGGCTTCGCCGAATACGACGCGCCCGTGCTCGAGCCGCTCGAACTCTACAAGACGAAGTCGGGCGACGAGATCGAGGCGCAGCTTTTCAGCTTCACCGACAAGGGCGGTCGCGAGGTGGCGCTGCGGCCGGAAATGACGCCGACGGTGTGCCGCCTCGTCGGCGAGAAAGCCGCCACGCTCAAGCGGCCGATCAAGTGGTTCAGCATCGCGGAATTTTATCGCTATGAGCGCGCGCAAAAAGGCCGGCAGCGCTCCTTTTTCCAGTTCAATGCCGACATCTTCGGCGAGCCCGGCCCCGAGGCGGAGATCGAACTCATCGCGCTGCTGATCCAAAGCTTCACGGCCTTCGGGCTGACGGCAGAGGATTTTTATGTGCGCCTGAGCGACCGTGATTTGTGGTTTCACTACCTCGAATCACTTGGATTCAGTGAAGCGCAAGTGCCCGAACTCCTCGTTGCTATCGATAAGATCGAGAAACTTGGTGACGATGCGTTTAAGCCCTACATCGAGAAAAACGGTCCGCTGCCGGAGGACAAAAAACAAAAAGTTCTGGCATTCCTAAATGTAAAGTCGCTGGATGCACTTAAGGAAATTTTCGGGCCAGTTGTCACAGCCGAGGCGCCGCCCATACCTATCACCGATGAGCGCTTGATTAAGATTGCGAAACGCTGGCGTGATTGGAAGAAGCTAATCGAAGGGCTTGAGGCGATGGGCTTGGGTAATTTTATCCAGGTGGACCTGGGCGTGGTGCGCGGGCTGGCGTACTATACCGGCTTTGTCTTTGAGGCGTTCGACCGCAAAGGGGAACTGCGCGCGCTGGCGGGTGGGGGACGTTACGACCATCTCGTGGGCAAGCTCGGTTACGGCGAACTGCCCGCGGTCGGCTTTGCCATCGGCGACGTGACCACGGGCATTTTGTTGGAAGAACGCGGGCTGATGCCGAAGTTCGTCGATGCGGTGGACGTTTATGTCGTCATCGGCGGCGAGGCGGAACGTCGGTCGGCTTTTGCCGACATCGCGGCGCTGCGGGCCGCCGGCCGCAGCGTCGAGTATCCGCTCAAGGAGGTGGCCTTTGGCAAGCAGTTCAAGCTCGCGGCCGATTCGGGCGCGAAACTCGCCCTCATCTACGGCGGCGACGAGCTGGCGCGCGGCGTGGTCAAGCTCCGCGATCTCACCGAGCGCAGCGAGCGCGAGGTGCCGCGGGCGGAAGTCGTGGCGGCCGTGCGGGAATTTTTCTCCGGCGGGGCGTAGTGTCTTATGGTGGAGCGCGGCGTCCCTGACGCGCTCGTTTAACGCCGTTACAAAAGGCACGCCGTGGCGAGGCAGAGAAACAGGCCCATGCTGACGACGTCGGTGATGGTCGTGAGCAGTATGCTCGAGGAGCTGGCCGGATCGATGCCGAATTTTTTCAGGACGAGCGGCGTGATCACGCCGGTGATGCCGCTGATCGCGCACGTGCCGGTCATGGCGAGGAAGACGACAACACCGAGCATGAATGGCGATTCGGGCGTGTGCTTCCAGCGCGCGTAAATGAACATGCCCGCGCCCGCGGTGAGGCCGGTCAGCGCGCCGTTGCAAAGCCCGACGAGCGATTCCTTGAGCATGAGGGCTTTTTCGCCACCCGGTTTGAGCTCGCCCAGCGTGATGCCGCGCAGCGCCACGGCGAGCGACTGGCAGCCGGTGTTGGCCGCCTGGCCCATCATCACGGGCAGGAACACGGCGAGCACGACGATTTTGTTGATGGTGTGCGCGAACGCACCCACGACGGCTGCGGCGAGGAAGGTCGTGAGCAGGTTGATTTGCAGCCACGGATGGCGAAAACGCAGGCTGAGTAGCCAGCTGCTGCCGGTGCGTTCTTCCCTGGCCACACCGACCATCTCGCCGGCCTGCGCGGTGATTTCGATGGCTTCCTTTTCGAAAAGCGTCGCGCCGCGCACCATGCCGATCAGCACGCCGTCGTCATTGCAGACCGGATAGTAGGGAAAATGGCGGTGAAGCGTGAGGCGCATGGCCTCCATGAGTGGCGTTTGCCGTTTCAAAAAAAACGGATCGCGCAGCATGAAATCACCGAGTGGGCGGGCCGGGCCGGCCAGCAACAGGTCGCGCATGGTGACGACGCCGACAAGCCGGCCCGTCACATCCGTGACGTAGATATAGGTGAAAAAATATTTTGCGGCCAGTTCGCGCACGGCCTCGATGGCATCGTTGGCCGTCTTCTCCGGCCGGAAGACCGCCAGCGCCGGCTCGGTCAGTTGCCCGATGGTGAGGGACGATTCTTTTTTTGGGGTGGGCGCAGACACGTGCATGGCTGGAACTTGCAAAGAGCAAGTTTTCTACCAACGCGGCGGTCAAGCTGCAACGCGGTGCGCGTTTAAACCGCGGTGCCGTTTGCCCCGGCCCAATGCTTGTTTGCCAAATTGTAGCCGGGGTCGCTGACCCCGGCGGCCGGCCTCGACGAGGCCGGCTACATTTTCAAGCCGCGCGGGCTTCTTCATTCACTTTGGCTGAGGCAAAGACCGGCCCGGGGCGGGCGCGAGCGCGATGCGACTCGGCGGAAACCGCGGGCTTGCGCTGCAGGATTTCGCACAGGCCAGCCACGACAAACAGCGAGACAATGGTGATGCCGGAGACGATCCAGCGATCCGTCGCGGTGGCCAGAAAGTTGTCGTGCGCGAGCACGACGAGCACCAGCACGCATTGCGACGCGACCACCGGCAGGGAATGCCGCCCGAGCATCGCCAGCGGAGGCCAGGAAAGCAGGCGGGGGAAGCGCGTGCCGGCAACGGCAACCAAGTAGAAGAAGAGAGCGCTGCTCATCAACCGCACGGCGCCGAGTGAAGGCTTGTTGAGCAAGATGCCAAAGTGCCGGTCTGACCAGAGCGAGGGAATGATCTGGTGTTGCAGGCAGAAGAAAAATACCGCGCCGCTGATGGCGGCGAGCAGCAAGCCCGGCCGCACGGGCGCGAGCGCCGTGGCGCCCTTGGTCTTGGCATAGCCGATGGCGATGCCGCTGATGAAAAGAAACTGCCATGCGAGCAGGTTGAAAAAGCCGAGATTGAGCGGCGGGAAAATCAGCGAGCCGTCATAATTGGGCAGGAACTGCACGATGGCCCACAGCGCAAAGCTCGTCGCGAGCAA
>DASYOA010000116.1:0-5495 GCA_036008265.1 Opitutaceae bacterium | reverse complement strand
TTCCTCGCGCTGGGCGGGCGTGAGCAGGGCGTCGATTTTCTGGTGGAGGTCGTGGTTGATCGCATCGAGTTTTTGGCGGAAGGAGTCGATGTCGGGCTTGATGCGCTCGATCTCGGCGTTGATTTGCGCAATGCTGGAAGCGTCGTTGAGCGGCAGCCGGACATCCACATTGCGATCCCTGATTTCACCCAGCAGGATGACGGGGGGGGCGAGCAGGGGACAGTGATACTGCGTCCAGACACTCGCGCCAAAACCCGCGGCAAAAACGAGGACGGTGAGTGCGGCGATGAGGAGGCGCAGTTTCATGGGATGGCGGCATACGAGTCGGACTGGGCGGAAATCTGCCGCCAGTCCGCCATGGCGACCTGATTGACCTTTTGGGTATTGTGGGTGTGGACGAGCACGACGAAGACGAGACAAGCGGCGGCGGTGCAGGCGGCGACAAAAAACCGGTCGGCGGCGTCGCGGACGGAAAAGGCCTGCAGGCGCAGGGTGCGGAGCACGCGGTCGGCAAAATCGGCCGGCAGTTGGGCGACGGCGCGGTTGCGGAGCTCGGACCAGGCTGCGGAAAAATCAGGTGTCGTGTTCATAAGTGGCGCGGAGTTGTTCGCGGGCGCGGTGCAGGCGGGCTTTGATGGCGGAAACGGTGGTGTGGGTGATGGCGGCCATCTCGGTTTGGCTGCGGCCTTCCTGCGCGAGCGCGATGAGCACGCGGTCCTTGGGTTTCAATTGTTGCAGGGCGTGGCGGAGGGCATCGAGTTCGGCCGAGTCGACGGGGACGTTGGTTTCGGCGATGGTTTCTTCGTGTTCAGTTTCGATGGGCGTGAAAAAGCGGCGCCACTTCTCGCGGCGGAGGTGGTCGATGCAACTGTTGCGGGCCAGGCGGAAGAGCCACGCCTCGAAGCGCTCGGGATCATCGAGTCGGCCGAGGGAGCGAAACATTTTGATGAAAATGACCTGGGTGAGATCCTCCACCGAGTCGCTGCGGCCGGTGATCGCATAGGCAAAGCCGGCCATCCGCTTTTGGTAGCGGCCGATGAGCTCGCGCTGGGCGGTATCGCGGCCTCGTTGCGCCTCACGCACGAGATCGGCCAATGCCGTCGAGTCGGTGATGTCCATACTTTATCCATTGCTTGTGACCGGCCTGACGCGATTTGTCGCGTGAAAGTTGCGGGAAATCGATAAAAATCCAGGCCCGCGGGGCCTGGCATGCAAAGTGCCCAGCCGGCGGTGGGTGGCGGCTGCAAGTTGCAAGAGGTGGGGCCTGGCCGAAATCCTCATGATCATCATAAGTCATTGCGGAAAAAAGCCTAGTAATGGATGCAACCAAGTTGGCATGGCTTGGGCAGTGGAAGAAGGAGAACTCCTGCCATGATAACCTGGGTCATTACGTTTTTGCTTCTCGCGGTGGTTTTCAGCGTCGTGGGATTTTTCGGAACTGACCCCGGGTTTGTGGGTCAGTCGGCATGTATTCTTGCCGGCGGTTTTTTCATCTTTGCGCTGATAATCTTATTCCGAAACCACAAACATCACCGAATCCATTGAGTGCGAGTCCTTTTTTGCAGGGCAATATTTTTTGAATTCCCGGGGCGAGAGCTTCGGGATTGTTAGTTGAAGCTGGACCTGGCGGGGCTGCCTTAGGTGGCCCCGCCTCGGCTTTTCTAGTTGGCCTGCATCGAACAAGGGTTAGCTTAGGCGAACATTATGCGTGTCCTCATCGTCGATGACGAACTGGGTATTCGCAAAACCACCGCCATCGCTGTTGAAACGATGGGCTACGAGGTGGTGAGCGTACCGGGTGGTGTCCGTGCGTTGAAAACGCTCGAGACGGAGTCCTTCGACGTCTCCTTTCTCGACCTTAATCTCGGCGGCGAGGACGGCCTCGACGTGCTCGACAAGCTGCTCAAGGCCGCGCCCGACATGGCGGTCGTGATGTTCACCGCCTACGCCACCATCAGCGCGGCGGTCGAGGCGATGCGCAAAGGCGCGTTTGATTTCATCCCCAAGCCTTTCACGCCCGACCAAATCCGCCAGGTGCTCGGCAAAATCGCCAAGACCCGCACGCTCGAGCGACGCGTGAAGCAGCTCGAGACCCAGCTGGCCGACGAATCGCCCGAGATCGACCTCAGCTCCGCGGAAATTGCGCTGCAGAAGACGCTCTCCATCGCCTTCAAGGCCGCGGAAACGCCCGCCACTATTCTCATTCTCGGCCCGAGCGGCACGGGCAAAAGTGTGCTCGCGCGCGAAATCCACCGCCGCGGCGCGCAGCGCGACGCACCCTTTGTCACCGTCAACTGTCCCTCGCTCTCGCGCGAGCTGCTCGAAAGCGAACTCTTCGGCCACGTCAAAGGTTCGTTTACCGGTGCCGTCGTCGACACCCTTGGGAAAGTCGCCGCCGCCGAGGGCGGCACGCTCTTCCTCGATGAAATCGGCGAAATGCCGCTGGAGATCCAACCCAAGCTCCTGCGTCTCTTGCAGGAACGCGAATACGAGCGCGTCGGTGAAGCGAAACCCCGGAAGGCCACCGTGCGCGTCATCGCCGCCACCAACCGCAACCTGGCCGAGGAAGTCAAAGCCGCCCGTTTCCGCGAAGACCTTTTCTATCGTCTCAATGTCATCAATGTGGCGTTGCCTGGCCTCAAGGACCGGCCAGCCGATCTGCTGCGGCTGACCGATAATTATCTGAAGTTTTTTGCCGGCCGCATGGGCAAGAAAACCACCGGCTTCTCACCGCAGGTGCGCGACGCCTTCGCCGCCTACGGCTGGCCCGGCAACCTGCGCGAGCTGCGCAACGTCGTCGAACGAGCCGTCATCCTCGCGGCCGGCACCACGATCGAACTGGTCGATCTCCCGGATAATTTCATGCGCACCTCGCCCGACTCCGCCCTCGCCGTCGGGGCGCGGGTGACGATCAGCGAACTGGAAGCCGCCCATGTGCGGCGCGTCATCGGCCTGGCCAAAAACCTCGACGAGGCGGCGCGCATCCTCGGCATCGACCCGGCCACCCTTTATCGCAAACGACAAAAACTCGGGTTGATGTGATGCTCCATGCTTCGCACACGCCTTAACCTCAGCACCCGCCTCTACCTCGGCCTGCTGCCACTCCTGCTGCTTTCCATCGCGGTCGGCCTCTGTGCAATTTACACCTGCAACGAGCTCGCCCACGCCATTGAGCACGAGCTGTTCCCCAGTTATGACGCCCTGCGCGCCTGCAACGACATGCGCGAGGCGGCCGCCCTCATGGACAGCGCCCTCGCCACCGCCCAGCGCGGCGACGCCCTGGCTGCCCGCGCCGCCTATGCCAGGCAGCGTGAGCGTTTTGAAAAGTCCTTTCATGAGCAGGAGCTCGCTTCCGCCGGCACGTCACGCGTCCCGCTTATTCAGAAACTCGATGCGGCCTACGGCAAATTTGCCGCGCAGGGCAACAAGCTCCTGACCGAAGGCACGCTCTCGCCGCTCGCCAGCTATCAAGAGACTGAATCCGCCCTCAATGCCACGCTGGATGCCCTGACCGCAATCACCCAGCGCGATTTCGACGAGCTTAAGCGGGCCGAGCAACAGGCCACGCACCTCGCGCAGCTCAGCAAGGATTTTCTCATCGCGGCCATGGTCGCGGCGATTCTGCTTTCGGTGTTTTTATCCTATCGTCTCTCTCGCTCGTTCCTGCGTCCAATCCAGGCCCTCAAGGATTCCGCGGTCGCGCTCGGCGACGGCCGGCTCGACCACGATGTGCCGGTGGGCTCCGATGACGAGCTCGGGGAACTGGCCGGCGCCTTCAACGCCATGGTGGCCAAGCTTCGCATCTACCGCCAGGCCACCACGGAAAAAATGCTGCTCACGCAGCGCACGATGGAAGCTACGCTCACCTCCGTGCCCGATCCGGTCTTCGTCGTCTCGCGCACGGGCGCGCACGAATTGCGCAATCCCGCGGCGGACGCGCTGGCCCACTCGCCCGATTTTGCCGCCGGCTTTCCGGCCACGCTGGCCGAGCCGCTTCAGCGCGTGCTCGCCACCGGCATCCATTACCTGCCCACGGGCTACGAACACACCGTCATGCTCCGCGTGGGCCGTGAGACCAAGCATTTCCTTCCGCGCATCCTCGCCATCGGCGATGCCCTGACCGGGTTTGGCGGTGCGGCGCTGCTGTTGCACGACGTCACCAAGTTTCGCCTGCTTGATGATGCCAAAAGCAACCTCGTCGGCACGGTCAGCCACGAGTTGAAAACACCGCTCACCAGCCTGCGCCTGGCCATCTATCTCCTCCTCGAGAAAAATGAAAACCTGGGCCAGCTCACCGACGCGCAACGCGGACTGGTCGAGACCGCGCGGGACGATGCCGACCGCCTGCTGCAAATTCTCAACGACCTGCTTGACCTCAACCGCCTGGAAAGCGGCGTCGCCCAACTTCACCTTGCCAGCCGGCCGGTGGCGGCCTTGCTCGCCGACGCCGCCCGCGAGATGCGCGCCATCGTCGATGCCGCCGGCCAGACGATCGATGTGCGCGTCGCGCCCAAGCTCGATTCCGTGGACGTCGATTCCGATCGCATCCGCCATGTGTTTATCAATCTGTTGAGCAATGCCTCGAAATATTCACCCGCGGGCGGGGTCCTCACGCTTTATGCCGAGCCGGCTCCCGACAACTTCGTGCGCTTTGGCGTGCGCGATCGCGGTCCGGGCATCTCGGCTGAGAACCTGCCCTTTATCTTCGAAAAATTCTACCGCGTGTCCGGGCAGACCAAAAAAGGCGCCGGCCTCGGGCTCACCATTGCGCGCGAAATCGTGCTGACCCACGGCGGCTCCATCGCCTGCACCAGCCGCCCCAACGACGGCAGCGATTTTTATTTCTTGCTGCCCAAGGACGCGGCACCATCGCACCGTGCGGCGGTCGATCCTACGCCGTGAGGTGAAAACAACCCCCGCAAAATCCCATGAATAAAATCATTGCCCTGCTTCTCATCGTGATCGGTGCCGGCCTCGTCTGGCACGGTTTTCAAGTTCGTGATTCGTTCAAAGGCAAGGCCCAGCAAATCAGTTCTGATGTCCAAAAGAGCTGGAACGGTGAACCGTCGGTCACCGACGCCACCTGGTTCATGATTGGTGGCGGTGTGCTGGTCGTCGTCGGCGCCGCCGCGGTGCTTAAAAAATAACGCCCTGGAGATTGTTAACACTAATCCAGCATAGCGCGATGAGAACAAAGGCGCGGAAGAGCGCATCGAGCTTATCATAACGAGTGAAGACGCGGCGAAAGCCTTTTAACCGGCGGAAGAGTCGCTCGATGTGGTTGCGTTGGCGATAGAGCCGGCGGTTGAATCGCCAAGGTTTGAGGCGCAGCGGATTGGGTGGGACCACCGGGCGGAAGCCGAGTAGACTGGCTAAGCCACGAGTCTCATCGCCTTCGTAGGCCATATCCATGACCAAAGCGCAGCCATAGCGCGGGCAACCCAAAGCGGCGATCAGCTCTCGGCCTTGCGGCCCGTCGCCGCACTGTCCAGGCG
>DASYOA010000115.1:0-4101 GCA_036008265.1 Opitutaceae bacterium | reverse complement strand
GTTCTTGATGATCGACTCGTTTTCCATCGGGTTTCCCCATCCCGTAAATTTCTCCGTCGCCAGCAACGCACCGACCTTCACCATCAAGCCTCTGCCGCCCGCACCATCGGACTTCAGCGGCGCCGTCGGCCGGTTCGAATTTACCGCGAAAGTCGTGCCGGCCACGGTCGCCGTCGGCGAGCCGGTCACCTGGACGCTTGCGCTGGCTGGCACGGGCAACTGGCCCGACATCGCCGGGCTGCCAGCGCGCGAAGCCTCGCAGGATTTTCAAGTCGTGCCGACCAAGCCCAAGCGCGAGCTGAAAAACGGTTCGCTTTTCGATGCCACGCTGAGCGAGGACGCCGTGCTCGTGCCCGGCAAGCCCGGCTCTTACACGCTGCCGCCGGTGAGCTTCACTTATTTCGATCCCAAGTCCGGCAGCTATAAAACCCTGACGACGGACAGTTTCAGCGTCACCGTGACGCCGGCGGCTGAAAACAAAACCAGCCAGCCCGCGGCCGGCGTCACCGCAGCCAACACCGGGCTCAACTTGAAATTGCCCGGCCCGCCCACGCCGCCCGCCGCCATTCCGCGCGAATCGTTGGTGGGCGCCGCCAACGCGCCGGTCCCGTGGAGCGCGCGCACCTTCACCGCCATCCTGGCCGCGCCCTTTGCGCTCCTGCTGATTTTCTGGCTCGGCCTCGCCCTGCGCCGGGCACGCCTCACCGATCCGCGCCGCGCCCAACGCGAAGCGTATGCCCGCCTCGCGGCCACGCTGGCCCAACTTCGCTCTGCCACCGAACCCTCCACGCGCACCCGCCTGTTGCTCGACTGGCAGCACGATACCGCTGTGCTCGTCCAGCTGCACCACGCCGCGCCGGCCGCGGAAGCTCTCGATGACCAAACCTGGCAGCAGCTCTGGCGTGAAGCCGAGCACGCGCTCTATGCCGAGGACCACGCGCTACCCGCTAACTGGCTCGCACGCGCTGCCACCGCCCTCGCCGCCCGGTCCGCCCCGGGATTTTCACCCGCTTCGCTTTTGCTCCCGCGCAATCTGCTGCCCTTCGCCGTGGCGCTGGCAGTTTTGTTCATCGGCATGAATTTTCCGCGCCTCGCGGCTGACGAAACCTCCACCCTGTCGCCCGCCGCCTCACATCTCAGCGCTGGCGACGCCAGCGCGGCCTATCGCTCCGGCGATTTCGCCACCGCCGAAGCCGGCTGGCGCGACGCCCTCGCCCAGGCACCGACCAACTGGATCGCGCGCCACAACCTCGGCCTCGCGCTGGCCCAGCAGGACCGCTGGCCCGAAGCCGCCGCCCAATGGAGCGCCGCCTTCGCGCAACATCCGGCGGATGACACCTTGCGTTGGAATCTCGCGCTCGGCTACGAACACGCCGGCTACGTGGTCTCCGACCTCGTCGCCTTCACCACGCCCGGCCCGCTGCAGCAGATCGCCCGGTTCGCCTCGCCCGCCGAATGGCAACGCCTGCTGGCCGCCGCCGCTGCGCTCGCCGCCCTCGCCCTCGCGCTGCTGCTGGCCCGCGGCTACGGATTGATCCGCTCTTGGATAAATTTTGTGGCGCTCTTCGCGCTCGCCCTGGCCCTGGTCACCGCGGCCGCCGCGGGTGCAGGCATCCGTGCCTACGGCCCCGCCGCCGACGCGCGCGCCGCGCTGGTCTGGCGCAGCGCCATCCTGCACTCGATCCCGACCGAGGCCGGCACCACGCAAAAAACCTCGCCGCTCCCCGCGGGAAACCTCGCGGTAGTGGATAAAACTTTCCTCGGCTGGTCGCGCCTCGTCTTCGACAACGGCCAGACCGGCTGGGTCCGCACCGACGACCTGGTCAGCTTGTGGAAGTGATCCGCAAACCTTGGATTTGAAAATGTGGGCGGGGTGTCCTCACCCCGCGAATAACCTCAATGCGGGGTGAGGGCACCCCGCCCACAAAGAAATTAATCACTGCCAGATCGCATCGGGTTTGAACGGCACGGGCTTTTCGAGCTGTGACCAGGCTTCGTCCACGGTTTTTGCGACTGTGAACAGATCGTGTACCGTCGGTGACATGAATCCCTCGCTCGCTACGCGCGCGAAATACTTCAACAGGTCGTCATAAAATCCATCCTGGTTCAAAAGCACGACTGGAAGGTTGAGGCGGTTGAGATAACGGAGGGCCACGATTTCGGAAAATTCCTCCAGCGTGCCCAGCCCGCCCGGCAGCACGACGAAGGCCGAGGCGCGCTCTTCCATCAGCCTTTTGCGCTCGCGCATGGTCTCCACCGTCACGAGTTCGTCGGCGATGGTGTAGGCCAGTTCGCGCGATTTCATGAACTCGGGAATGACGCCCACGACATAGCCGCCGCTGGCTTTGACCGCGCGGGCCAGCACGCCCATCGATCCCACGCAGCCGCCGCCGTAAACCAGCCCCCAGCCGCGCGCCGGCATCCCGTGGCCCAGCTCCTCCGCCGCGGCGTGGTATTTAGCATCGATGAGATCGCTGGAAGAGCAGTAAACGCAGAGCAGTTTGGGCATGGGGCGATTTTCAACCGCGAATAGGGCCAAACTCACGACAAATTTCTTTGGAGGAGTTTCAACCGCGGATGAACCCTACTTCGCTAAAGCTACGAAGGGCAGGCGCAGATGAACGCGGATCTTTTTAGGTGAAGCACGTTGCCTCTAACACGCTTAAGCCTTTGGGATGTACAAAAGGACAAGTCGCCCCACCTGGGACGTATTCCGTACTTATCTGCGTGAATCCGCGTTCATCTGCGGTTAAAACTACCTCTTAAATCCGTGGTTAAGACTATTTCATATCGCGGGCGTCTCGCGCCCTCGCCCACCGGGCATCTCCATCTCGGCCATGCGCGCACGTTTTGGATCGCCGCCGAGCGCGCCCGCGCCGCCGGCGGGGCGCTCGTCCTGCGCAACGAAGACCTCGACGCCACGCGTTTCCGCCTGGATTTCGTGGCGACGATGCTCGAGGACCTGCGCTGGTTCGGCTTCACCTGGCAGGAAGGCCCCGATATCGGCGGCCCGCACGCGCCTTACAACCAGAGCGAACGCCGCCCGGTCTATCGCGCCGCGCTGGAAAAACTTCACGCCGCGCGGCTGATTTTCCCCTGCACGCGCTCGCGGCGCGACGTGCTCGAGGCCGCCAGCGCCCCGCATGAGGTTTACCCGCCGAGGCGGGGCGGCGGCGAAAATGACGAGCCGGTTTATCCCGCGCAATTCCGCCCGCCCGCCGATGCGCCGTTGCCGCCGCTCGGCGAAAAAATCCCGGTCAACTGGCGCCTGCGCGTACCCGATGGCGAAGAGGTTTCGTTCATCGATGGCCGCCTCGGCCCGCAACGCGCCGTGGCCGGCCGCGACTTCGGCGACTTCCTTGTCTGGCGCAAGGACGACGTGCCCAGTTACCAACTCGCCTGCGCGGTGGACGACGCGGCCATGGGCATGACCGAAGTCGTGCGCGGCGCCGACCTCGTCACGTCCACTTTCCGGCAACTCCTGGTCTACCGCGCGCTCGGCCTCACCCCGCCGGCGTTTTATCACGCTGAACTCATGGCCGACGAAAGCGGGGTGCGACTCGCCAAGCGCCATGATGCGCTCAGCCTGCGGATCCTGCGCGAGAAAGGTGTCACTCCGGCGGAAATTACCAGGAAGTTCAAACAGGAATCCCTGAAACCATAAGCTCAAAGTCTGCTCCTGGCTTCTTGGCTTCCTAATTACTCATAAATCCAGGTTTTTAATTAGAAACCCATGAAGCCATGAATTCAGTGTTCTCTTTTCCTGGTTTCCGGGCTTCCTCCTTTTAACCATCGTGAAAATCGGCGTCCTCAACATTTCCGACCGTGCCGCCGCCGGCGTCTATGAAGACACACCCGGCCAGGCCGTCGTCGCGCTGCTGCGCGAGTGGCTCACGACGCCGTTCGAGGTCGATTACAAAATCATTCCCGACGAGCGCGCCGCCATCGAGGCCGAACTGCGCCGCCTGGCCGACGAGGCGGGCTGCTGCCTCGTCATCACGACCGGCGGCACCGGCCCCGCGCCGCGCGATGTCACGCCCGAGGCCACCACGGTGGTGTGCGAAAAAATACTGCCCGGCTTTGGTGAACTCATGCGCGCGA
>DASYOA010000114.1:0-1783 GCA_036008265.1 Opitutaceae bacterium | reverse complement strand
GGTTTCCGCCGGCAACTTTTTTTTACCCCATGAAGAAAACAAAATTATTCTTTCTGGTGCTGGCGGCGTTGGCCTTCGCGGGTTGCTCGACCGTCGATTCGCGCATCGCTGAGGATCAGCCTGCGTTCGACTCATGGCCGTCCGCGGTGCAGCAGAAAGTGCGCGCCAAGCAGGTGGACCTTGGTTTCACGCCGGCGCAGGTGTTCACGGCGCTGGGTGAACCTGATCGTAAATACACGCGCACGACCGCGCAGGGCACAACGGAGGTGTGGGCCTATCGCGACGACCGGCCGGTGTTCAGCTTCGGGTTTGGCTTCGGTTCGGCGGGCGGCTCGTCCGCCTATGGTGCTGGCCTGGGCGTGACGACGGGCGGCGACCGCTACGATGACAAATTACGGGTGATTTTCGCGGATGGAAAAGTCACCGCGCTCGAGAGCCGTACGTCGCAGTAGGTGCGATCACGCGGCGTCGATGGCGCGGATGAACGCTGCGGTGTCGTTGAAATCGGCAAACACGGCGGTGGGTGCGTGGGAGCGGAGTTGCTCGATGGAAAAACTTCCTGTGGCGACGGCGATGGTGTTGGCGCCGATGACCTTGCCGCACTCGATATCCCAAGGGGTGTCGCCGATGATGAAGACGCGCTGGGGCGGGAACTCGACGCCGTGGCGTTCGCGGGCGCGGCGCAGGGCATGCGGACCGAGGTCGTTGCGCTGGGAGCTGTCGTCGGCGAAGGCGCCAAACTCAAAATAATGCCAGACGGAAAATTGCTCGAGCTTGATGCGGGCGCCGCGCTGGAGGTTGCCGGTGAGCAGGCCCTGGGCGAGGTCGGCGCGATGGTGCAGCGTTTCCAGCAGGGTGAGAATCCCGGCGTGCAGGCGCGCGCGCGGGTTGGGCATGGCGGCGACGAGGGCGCTCAAATAGCTTTCCAGGTAATGCTGGATATTTTCCGGCGTGTCCGGCAGGCCGTAGTGGCGCAAGACTTCGTGCGCGATCCAGGCGTCGGTGCGGCCGGAGTATTCGAGCCAGTCGAGCGAGCCGTCGACGCCGAACCCGGCCTTGAGCGCGGCAATGAGCGCGCGTTCGCCGGCGCCGCCGGAGGTGATGAGGGTACCGTCTATGTCCCAAAGGATGAGCTTCTTCATGAAGGAAATAGAAATTGCGCGCGACAGCCGACCGGGGGCAAGCGTCTTTGTGCGGGTTGAGCGGGGAATTTTTTGCGTAACCTTGGCGTCTTATCTTTGTCCCACCCATTGATTCCACCATGAAAACATTGCCCCAATTAATTCTCGTGTTCGCCGGCTTGGTTTTGTGCGCGGGCTGCTCCACCCCGGATGCGCGCATCAAAGAAGATCCGGAGGCCTTCAATCGCTGCACGCCGCAACAGCAGGAACTGATCAAACAGGGCAGGATTGCGATCGGTTTCGATCAAGAGATGGTCAGGCTCGCGCTCGGAGATCCCGACCGCAGCACCACGCGCACCGATGCCTCGGGCCAAAGCGAGGTATGGCATTACGTGACCTACGAGACCGATGATGGCGTGCTGCTCTACACCGGTTATTACCACCACTTCCGCGGCCCGGTGTTCTATCCCTATTACCTTGATTATCCGGCGCGCCGGGAACACGACCGCTTCAAAGTGGATTTCAAGGACGGCAAGGTTGTCTCGATTGAAGAAGATTCCGGCGATTAAGCTCGAAGCCGTTGCCGTCGAGATATCTCCGCCACGCATCACGCCAGGACCAAACAGCTCCTGATGCGCTGACGACGAGAAACTACAAAAGCC
>DASYOA010000113.1:0-2576 GCA_036008265.1 Opitutaceae bacterium | reverse complement strand
CTCGGAATGACATAAAAATTATCAGTGTCCATCAGTGTAATCCGCGGTAAATCTGGGCTTAGCTTGATGGTTTGGCCCAGGTGTCCTTCAGCGTGATGGTGCGGTTGAAGATCAGTTGAGGGTTGAGAGTTGAGGGTTGAGGGTTTTTTGGATCGAGCGCGAAGTAACCGAGGCGCTCGAATTGGAAGTGCTGGCCGGCGCGCGCCTCCTGGAGAGAGGGTTCCAGCTTCGCGGTCACGACTTCGAGCGAATGGGGATTGATGTGCTCCTTGAAATCGCCGTCGGCATCCGGCTCGGGCACGGTGAAGAGGCGGTCGTAGAGGCGTACCTCGGCCTGAATGGCGTGCGTCGCGCTGACCCAGTGGATGGTGCCTTTCACTTTCTTGGCGGCGGTGGGGCCGCCGGTGCGCGAGTCGAGATCGGCGGTGCAGCGCAGCTCGGTGATTTTGCCCGCGGCGTCTTTCACCATCTCGTCGCACTTGATGATGCAGGCGTACTTGAGCCGCACTTCGCCGCCGGGTTTCAGGCGGAAATATTTCGGCGCGGGGACTTCCATGAAATCATCGCTGTCGATGAAGATCTCGCGGGTCAGCGCGAGCTTGCGCGTGCCGGCGGTTTCGTCGCCGGGATGGTTCACCGCAGTGCACTCGATTTCTTCGCCGGCGGGAATGTTGGTCAGCACGAGTTTCACCGGGCGCAGCACGGCGAGGCGGCGCAGGGCCGTCGCGTTTAGGTCTTCGCGGATGGCGTGTTCGAGCACGGCGACGTCGGTGAGGCCGTTGAACTTGGTCACGCCGATGTGGTAGGCGAAGTTTCGCAGGGCAGCGGCGGGCACGCCACGGCGGCGCAGGCCGGAGATGGTGGGCATGCGGGGGTCGTCCCAGCCGGTGACGATTTTTTCCTGCACGAGCTGCAGGAGCTTGCGCTTGCTCATCACGGTGTAGCCGAGGCTGAGGCGGGCGAATTCGTACTGGTGCGGAAGCGCGCGGGGCAGGTCGAGTCCTTCGAGTATCCAGTCGTACAGCGGCCGGTGCACTTCGAACTCGAGCGTGCAAATGCTGTGGGTGACGCCTTCGATGTAATCGCTCAGGCAATGCGCGAAATCATACAGCGGGTAGATGCACCATTTGCCGCCGGTGTGGTGATGCTTGGCATGGCGGATGCGGTAGATGAGCGGGTCGCGCAGCCAGATGTTGGGCGCGGCCATGTCGATCTTGGCCCGGAGTGTGCGCGCGCCATCGGGAAACTCGCTGGCTTTCATCCGCTGGAAGAGGTCGAGGCTTTCCGCGACGGTGCGGTTGCGGAACGGGCTGTCCCGGCCGGGCTTGTCGGGCGAGCCGCGATATTCGTCGGTTTCCTTGGGTGAAAGGTCGCAGACGTAGGCTTTGCCCTTTTTTATCAGCGTAACGGCATACTCGTAAATCTGGTCGAAATAGTCGCTGGCGAAAAAAGGCTCGAGGCCAGAATTTGAAATTTGAAATTTGAAATCTGAGATCGGCGAGCCGGAGGCCGCCAGAACCGCCGGCAGATGGAAGTCCGGCTGGCCATTGATGGTCTGCGCTTCCGGCGTTTTTCCCTTGGGCTTGAAGCCGAGGCAGTGGTTGGCCCAGCCGCCGATGAGCCAGTTGACATCGGCGATGATGGAATCGACATACTCGACGTCTTCTTTCGTCGGGTTGGTGTCGTCCATGCGGAGGTTGCACTGGCCGGAATTTTCATGGGCGATGCCGAAATTGAGACAGATGGACTTGGCGTGGCCGATGTGCAGGTAGCCGTTGGGCTCGGGCGGAAAACGCGTGACTATCTTGGCGTAACGCTTTTCCGCGACGTGCTGGGCGACGATGTCGCGGATGAAATCGCTCGGGGCCGGCGCGGCGGGCTCGGTGTTCTCAACGGTCATAACGCGGCAAATTGCGGAACTGACGGGCGCGAGGCAACGATGCAATTTAGATGGGCCGAATTTTTCAGTTGTGGGCGGGGTGTCCTCTGGCCTTCGTAGCTTTAGCGAAGTAGGCTCACCCCGCAGGAGCGACGACGGGTGAGGGCACCCGTCCCACAGCAAGCCCGCCCACTGTTCGGCCCTGCCGCGGGCCAGGTGGATGACCGGGAAGTTTTATACGGCTGCGCTGGCGATGGGTGCGGACGACCGGGCGGGTGGTGGTATCGAGGTGGGCAGCGCGCCATCGGCCTGCATTTCCTTGAGGAGGCTGCTGAAGTAGGGAATGAGCTGTTTTTTGCGGCTGACGATGCCGGGGAGGTCGAAAATTTCGTCCTTTTCCACGTGGGCGTAGTGAATGCGGCTGATCAGCTCGGCGTCACCTTTGACGAGGAGGAGTGAGTTTTGCGTGTTGATGTCGGTGACAAGAAGGGCGGCAAAGGCGAGGCGGTCGGCCTCGCAGAGTTGCTGGAGCGCGGCGGCGAGCTTCTTGGCGTGTTGCCAAAAGTTGCCAAAGCCAAGTTCCTCGACCTGGGAGACGTTAAAGCGGACGCCTTCCTCTTCATAGAGCTTGAAGTCGGCGCGGACGACCTTTTCCGGCGGGTTGGCGATAATGACGGAGCCGGAGTTGAAGATGGTG
>DASYOA010000112.1:0-7405 GCA_036008265.1 Opitutaceae bacterium | reverse complement strand
GATTATGTGATCAAGGATCGCATGAGCCGACTCGTGCCCGTGATCCGCCGCGCCCTGCAATCGGTGCACGAGTCCAAAGCCCGCAAGGAGACCGCGCGCAAGTTGCGCGAGCAGGCCGAACTGCTCGACAAGGCCCGCGATGCGATCTGCGTCACCGACATCGAGGGCCGCATCACCTACTCGAACCAGAGCGCCGAGCGCCTGTTCGGTTGGGCCGGAGCCAAGGCCCAGGGACAACTGCTCTCGGAACTTTTGGCCAAACTCGGCTGCACCCCGCAAATAAAAGCGGCGCATCTGGCCCTGAAATCGGCGGACTCCTGGACGGGGCAGCTGCAGATCAAGGGCAAGGGCAGCGACCTGCTCGTGGTCGAAAGCCGCTGGACGCTGGTGCGCGATGCCGAAGGCCAGGACCAGTCGATCCTGATTATCAACACCGACATCACCGAGCAGGATAAACTCGAAAAACAATTTCTGCGGGCCCAACGCCTTGAAAGCATTGGCACCCTCGCGGGCGGCATTGCGCATGATCTCAACAACACCCTCACGCCCATTCTCATCGCCGTGGACATGCTCCGCCAGGAAATCACCGACGAGCGCCTGGTCCGCCTGCTCAATGTCATGGACACCAGCGCCCATCATGGCGCGAACTTGATCCGCCAAGTGCTCACTTTTGCCCGGGGAACCGACACCGACGCTGAGCACATGCCGGTACAACCCTCCCTGATCATCCGTGACGTCGTTGAACTGATCAGTGAAACTTTTCCGCGCTCCATTAAAATCAGCTCGGATACCGACACCGTCCTCCATTTCGTCAAAGGCAACCACACCCAGCTCGGGCAGGTGCTCATGAATCTTTGCGTCAACGCGCGCGACGCCATGCCCGAAGGCGGCCGGCTTGCCATCAACGCACAAAATGTCGTCATCGATGAAACCACCGCCAACGCCAATCCTGGGGCGCAGCCCGGCCGGCATGTTTTGCTCACGATTGCCGACACCGGTTGCGGCATTCCACCGGACATCATGGATCACATTTTCGATCCTTTTTTCACCACCAAGGGCCAGGGTAAAGGCACCGGCCTCGGCCTCGCGACTTCGCTCGGGATCGTCAAAGCCCACGGCGGCTTTCTCCAAGTGAAAAGCACCGTCCGCCAAGGCACCGAATTCCGGATCTACCTGCCTGCAATCCTGGAGAGCACCGAGACCGCTTACCCACCCTCGGGCACGACTGCAACGATGCACGGCCGGGGTGAAACCGTGCTGGTGATTGATGACGAAGCCAGCGTGAGGGAAATCGTCGGCGTCACCCTCGAAGCTTACGGTTATCAGGTCATTCTTGCCGCCGATGGCCACCTCGGCATCGATCTTTACCGCCGGCACGCCAATGAAATCAAAGCCGTGCTCACCGACATGATGATGCCCACCATGCAAGGCAGCCAAGTCATCGCCGCCTTGCATGCGATCAAGCCCGACCTGCCCATCATGGCCATGAGCGGCCTGCTCGACGCCAAGAAATTTGATTTCACCGTTGAACCCGGTCGTTTGCAGATCCTGCAAAAACCCATGAGCAGCGATCAACTCCTCAAGGCCGTTTACACCCTGCTCAACCAGCCGCGCGCAGCCAAGGCGTGAGAACCGCCTGAAGCATTTTCTGTTTAACAGCTGCATCCGAATGTAGCCGGCCTCGCTGAGGCCGGTGTCCGCCTTCGCCAAAGCTTCGGCGGACAAACCGGGGTCAACGACCCCGGCTACAATACGCCCCCGGCGCGACCATTCAGAGAAATCGATCCGACCGGTAGCTATGTCTATCTAAAGCAAACCTGTGCTGAAATGCTTTCCGCTATCCGCGCTTCTCCGCCGCGAAGCGGGCAAACCCGGCCAGGAATTTCCGCAGGCGTTCCTTCAGCGCCGCGTCTGTGAGTTGGCCGGCGGCATCGAACATGTCGTCCGCATCTGCAACCATCAGTCGTCCGCCAAACCAGGGTTTGGTCCCAAGCGTGCGCAGGGTCGGAAGCCACGCGCTTTGACTCAGGAGCGTTCCATACGGGCCGGGCGAAGCGCCGATCAAGGCCACCGGTTTTCCTCCGAAAACTTTTGGGATGTCCGCATTCGGACGCGACAGCCAGTCGATCGCGTTCTTGAATACGCCCGGAATGGAGTTGTTGTATTCCGGGGTCGAGAGCAGCAGGCCGTCGGCCGCGGCGATGGCCGCCTTCAATTCTTGCACCACCTGCGGAATTCCGTGGGCCGCCTCATCATCCCCGTTGTAGAGCGGGATGCCGTGGACGGTTTTGACCATTAAAGTTGCGCCCTCGGGCATGAGAGCCGCAGCAGCGTGCAGCAGCGCCGTGTTGTAAGAATTTTTGCGCAAGCTGCCCGAAAGTCCGATGATGGTGGTCATAATTAAAAAGCGCTAAATGTGGCGTTGAGTCGGGCGACGTGAGCCTATTCCTTTGGGGGATCATACGGCTCATTGGGCCAACCTTCTCTCAGAATCATTTCGAAATTTTCAATGGGCAGGCGTTGATATCTAAGTGGATTCTTTCTTATGTCTTCGAGTGACTGCTTTAGGTAGAGCCTTTTCCCTAAAAGTCGAATGTCTGACGTCGGTGTCGTGGTCTGTAGCACAAAACGCTCACCCGCATGAGGCCCATCGATCACCTCGAGTGAAAGCGTCTGCACGTCTCCTTCGTCAACATCAGCCAATACCTGTACTGCTCCGAAACGATTTCGAAACGGCTTTAAGCTAAAAATTAAAGGGGCCTTCTTTTCCAAAAGCCCTCGATCGAAATTTTCCCAATACCCTGATTTTTCATAACCGGCTGCATGGACTTCGATCTGTCGCGTGTATTCGCCGCCAAAGTTCGCAGACCCTCCTCCCCATAAGATCTCGCGCCCGACTACGACATGCCCTTCGCCGTTTTGATCTGTCAGAAATGGACCTCGCCTGATAGTTGGGTCATCCGCATTGGGGCCGATGTAGATCATGACTAACTCTGCGCCAGCAATTGGTTTCTTAGATTCGTCATCGATTACCCGACACTCAATGCTGGATGCAGGCATGAATTCGGGCGCAAAGCATCCTGCAACGAGTCCGATTAGTATGGCGAGAACTAGGAAGTAAATTTTGGACTTCATGACTCTTGCCGAAGGCTAGCAATGCCCCGCGCGAGGACAAGCGCGGTTAAAAAATACGCTCGTTCGCCGCATTCACCGGCCGTCGACGTAAGCTGGCACAAAATGGGCTAGAAAAAAAGTGACAGCCGGCAACTCCCACTGAAAGCTTTCCAAACCCATGACCGATTCACCCTCTCCTGCCGGCCGTGCGAGGCTGCAGCAAGCCATCAACCTGCGTTTGTCCGCGCTGGGGTTTGCGTCCTTGGGCGATCCGGCCAGCGTGGCCCGGGCAAAAGCGGCCGCCCCGGCGCGAGCCAAGCCGCAGGAAGAAGCCCGGCTACAGCCCGGGCAACTGTGTCCGGTCGATGCGCGGATCCAGGCGTACCTGGACCGGGCACTGGCCAGCGCCGCGCCGGTTCCCCAGCTGCCCGCGCAAACGTTCGTGCTCGATGAACCGGCCCTGGCCCGCGAGCTTTCGCTTCCACTCGACGGCGACTACATTGCCTCGCCGTTGCTCAAGAGCTACCGTTTGCGCAACGGCGTGCTGCACAATCCGGCCAATGACCGGCGTACGACCCAGGGCGTGTTTCACATCGCCGAGGGCGGCCTGCCCATTCCCGACGACAAGCTGGCGGTGCCAGCGCCCGTGTTTGCCCGCCTGCTGGAGCGGGCGTTCCAGCCGCCACCCGAACTGCTCAAGCTGCCCATCGCCGCGGGAAGCGCCGACAAGGCCGCCTGTTTCGTTTCGCTCCTTCTGCGCCCGCTGGTCGTCCCCGCCGTGCCCGGCTTCATCGGCAGGAAGCGCATGGAGATCCGCTTCTTCGCCCCCGGCTCGCTGGTTTCCAATCTCGATTTTGTCGAAAGCATCTTTGGCAATGCGGGCGACCCGCGGCTGCCCGAAAACGACGCCGCCCTCAACCCGGCCGGCTGGACCGGCCACACCGGCTGCGTCATCCTCGCCCCGCACCTGACCGCGATCACCAAGCGCGAACTCGGCCTGCCGGACCATGACCATGCCACGGAACGGCAGCGGCGCGACGGCATGTGCTGGCGGAAACCGGACGAACCCTACAACGGAGGCTCTGCGTTCAAGATCTGTTCCCGCGATGCCGGCGGAGTGATCGTGACGATCATCGCCGACAATTATTACGGCTACTGCAAGAAGGAGGTGAAGACCCAGATCAGTTACTCGGCCAATCTTTTCGGCCTGGCCGAGGAGGAGCACGCTGGCGGCGCCTTGGTTTATCCGGCGTACGATCTCGGCGAGGAGTTTTCGGGCAATCTCCATGTGCAGCAGCGGGGCCATTCCTTCACCGAGGTGGCGGAACGCTACCAGGCATTGATGGAGGTAAAGCCCGAGGGCTACGCGGTGGACCGCAAATATCCCGACATCATCTACGTGCCGGAGGATGTCGCGTTCGATTTGGATAAGCAGCGACTGAGCTGGACGCAGGCGGGCAAAGTTCAAAGCCTGCCGTTCCGCGCCGGTCACACTTACGTCCGCCCGTCGGGATACAAAGTGCATCTCGAGCAACCGCCCGCCCACACGGCGTGGCATATCGTGGGGACCGTCGCCGAGGGCACGCTCTGCCACAAGCCATGCACCGTCTCCGGCGGCGGCAAATCCGAGATCTCGAAGGCGATCTCCGATGCCATCCTGCCCGGCCCGATTTTTGTGGCGGATTTCGATCGCGACATGGATCGCGTGGAGGAACTGATCAACCGCGACTGCTCGAATCGGTTTTGCCTCCCCGAGCGGTGCGGCACCGACCTGCGGCCCATCCTCAGCCCGGAACGTTCGCTCGGCTCGGTCATCAAGCTGCTGACGCCGGATGACAAGGAATACGCCAAGGAATACAACGCCTGGCTGCGCTCGATCCCGCAGTATGTGAAGGAAATCGTTTTCGTCGTGAAACGGCACTTCCGGTCGTCGTGGGGCAACAAGTGGCGCGAGCACTTCTCGGTCGACATCATCAATGGGAATCCCGGCAACGAATTGAAATGCGACAACCGCAAGCTTACGGCCAGCTACCTGCGCATGGGCTTCGATGCCGAAGGTGCATGGCGCGTGTTCGGCCTGCGCGAGGATTTTCATCCGGCGGCCAAGGTCCAGATGGAGGATGACATCACGGCCTCGGTCGTCGTGCCGGCCAGGGTTGTGTTTTCAGGCAAAAACGCCGCCGCCGCCTCGCTGAAATTCGTCGAAAACTGCGAGCAACGGCTCTTCCAACGGCCGGACGACGCCATCCACCGCGGTTACGACAAGCAGACCGAACGGGAACTCTCCCAGCCCGGAAACTTCATCTCGAACTTCGAGCCGTTGATGCAGGCGGACGCGCGCACGCTGGTGGACGAAGCGATCGGGTTCTCCAAGTTCACCACACCGATGCAGGCGCTCGTGCGCGCGGCCGCCATCGGCGTCGCCGGGCCGGCTTATTTTGTGTCTTCGGCCCATCCGCGGCTCGTCGACGGCAAGCCCTCGAAGAACCCCCGTTACCTGCAGCAACGGCCCGACCTCGTCGATGCGCGCGGGGGGCACCTCGCCCGGATGGCAACGCGCCTTTTCCGCCGGCTGCCCGCCGACGCCCCGGTCTACACCCCGGTTGATGCCATGGTGCCCGGCCGGCGTAACAACCCGCCGGATACGCAGGCGCACATCCGCTCGCTGGCCGTCTTCAATCCGATCCATTACCTGGAGTTGCCGGAACTTTTCGCCGAATTCATCAGCTCGATGACCGGCAAGTCGCCCTCGACCACCGGCGCCGGCTCGGAGGGCGCGCTGACGAAAGGCCCGTTCAACGCCCTGCCCGCCATCATCGACCTCAACGCCGCGCTGGTCGCGCAAATTCTCACCGGGCTCCCCGCGTTTCTTTCCGCCGCGGGCTATGTCGGGCCGAAGTTCCAGGTGAACCATGACGTCAGCCTGCTGGTGCCCGAGCTGTGGTGCCGGATGTCGGCCGAGGAGCGCACGCCGGAATTTCTCCGCAAGCACGGCTACATCGAAAAATGCGAGGACTTCGTGTACGAAGGCCGGAAGGTGCTCGCCAGCCGGCTGGGCTGGCGGATCACCGCCAAATTCGGCCGGGTGTTCCTCGGCCGGGTGTTCACCCACCCGCACTCGATCTTCACCCCCGAGATTTTGCAGCCGGAGAATCAGGACCTTGCCCTCTTTGCCGACGGCATGGACAACATCTGCTCCACCCACCAACGCGTGGCGCAGAGCTACTTCGACGATGGAACCATTTCGCTCGCCTGCCCTCCGCTCAAGGCGTTGCTCGAAATCATGGCAAACGGAAAAACCTCCGACGGCCACGATTTCGACACGCCTGAATTCCGCGCGCTCTTCACGCGTGAATATTTGCTGGCCAGCGATTGGTATGCCGCGCGGCTGAAGGCCAAGCAGGCCGGCGATATCGCGCTCTGGGAGCGGCATGTGCGGACACTGGAGGAATTCTGCACGAAGCCGGCGAATGCAGACGTGGTGACACGGCTCGGATTTTCGGAACGGCTGACCGCGGCCGATGCCGAAGCCGCGCGCGTCTCAAAAAAAGACTACCTCACGTCACTCGTCGGCACCATCGGCGTCCAGCCGCTGTAGGGCGCGATGTAATTTTCACAGAAGGTCGCCAAGGGACGCAAAGATGTAGGCGGGGTGCCCTCACCCCGCACCGAGAATAGTTCATGTGGCAGATGCTATTGTTGTAACACGTGAATACTGCCACCCATGGTTTCCAGTTTCAGCAACGGTCCTCCACCATTGATCTTCCCCTTTAATGTGCCGCCATTGACCTGACCTTCGGCTTGAACCGGCAAATCCGACGTGACCGTGCCTCCTAAAGTATGGGCATCAAGGGTGACCGCGGCCGTGGATGGAAGCCGGACCGTGACACTGCCGCCCATGGTATGAAGCTCGCAATCCGCCTTGGGTGCAGCATCAAAGTTGGCGGAGATGGATCCGCCCTCGGTCGTGGCCTGAACCTGTGGGCCGGTGAATTGTTCGATCTCAATGCTTCCGCCCGCAGTTTTGACCAGTAATTCATTCCTGCAGGAAATGGCGTGAATGCCGCCGCCCGCGGTCTGGCCGATTACGCTTCCGTCAATGTCCTTAAAATCAAGGCCGCCGCCCGCGGTCCTGGCTTCCACGCTGCCATCGAGGTTTGCCACTTTGATGCCTCCTCCGGCCGTTTCCAATTGCACGGCAAATTTCCGCGGCACCGTGATTTCGTAATGAACGTTCAAATTGCGCCGACCCAACCAAAACAACCATTCCCAAAATGAATGAGCCTGAAGG
>DASYOA010000111.1:0-6521 GCA_036008265.1 Opitutaceae bacterium | reverse complement strand
ATGTTTTATCTCGAATCGCGCGGCATCCGCCCCGCCCTCGCGCGCGAACTGATCGTCTTCGGCTTCTTCGAGGAAGTTCTCAATAAGCTCGAAAACGACGAACTCCACGCCGCCCTGCGCGAATTGATCCAATCGAAATTTAAAAAATAACTCACCACAAAGGCACGAAGGCCTCAAAGCCGCTCAAAGTTTGCTTCGTGTTCTTTGTGTCTTCGTGGTAAATCTTCATCATGCCCAACCGCGAACGCACCCTCTCCCGCGACGTTCCCGCCACGCAGATTCCCAGCGGCGACAAACAGCTGCTCACCGCCGGGACGCGCATCTTCATCCACCAGACGCTTGGCGGCAGCTACACGGTGCAGACCGACTTCGGCCTCTTCCGCCTCGACGGCAAGGATGCCGATGCGATCGGCGAGCAAGTCGCGGACACGACCGTCGCCGCCACCACGACCACCAGCGGAGCGCCCGATCCCGCGGCGGTTTGGGATCAGCTCAAAAAAGTTTACGACCCGGAAATCCCCGTGAACATCGTGGATCTCGGGCTCGTTTACTCGATGGACGTCGGGCCAAAACCTGAAGGTGGCTACCGCGTCGACGTGACGATGACGCTCACCGCGCCCGGCTGCGGCATGGGCCCGGCCATTGCGGAAGACGCCAAATCGAAAATTCTCCTCGTCCCCGGCGTATCCGACGCCGACGTGCGCATCACCTGGGACCCGCCGTGGAACCAGCAAATGATTTCCGAGGAAGGCAAAATGAAGCTCGGGCTGGTCTGAGCCGTATTGCTGCCAACAACACTTCGCCGACAGCAGAAACCACGATAGTCACGGATAGTTTGTCATTCCGAGCCCAGCGAGGAATCTCACCCTGAGTGTAACCCAATGGGTTACAGTTTGGGCGTACGAGCACATTTGGTGGGCGGGGCTGTTTCCAAACTGAAATTTTTAAACAATTTCAATTTCTCCAAACGACTTGCCACGCACGATCTCCCGAACATCGTTCTGCCCTATGTCCTTCAATAATCTCCACCCTGGTCTTTCCGCTCCATTGCCCCGTCTCGACGACGATGATGATGACGACGACAAGCCCGGGGAAGGCGACAAGGCCCCGAAGTCGCCCGCGGCCATCGGCGCCCAAATCCAGAAACAATTTCTCGATCAGCGGAAAATTTTCCTGTGGGGCGCAGTCACCGACGAGTCGGCCAAGGACATCACCGAGAAGCTGCTCTATCTCGAGGGCACCGGTCCCGGCAAGGAGATCTCCTTCTACATGAACACGCCGGGTGGTTCCATCACCGCCGGCATGGCCGTTTACGACACGATGCGGCTCATCACCTCCCCTGTCACCATCATCGTCACCGGCATGGCCGCATCAATGGGCTCCATCCTGCTCTGCGCCGCCGCCAAGGGCCGCCGCCTGCTTTACCCGCACGCGCGCGTGCTCATCCATCAGCCGCTCATTTCCGGCCGCTTCATCGGGCCGGCCACGGACATCAATATCCAGGCGCAGGAAATGGAAAAACTCCGCGCCGAGCTGAACGAGATCCTCGCCACCGCCTCGGGCCAGACGCTGGAGAAAGTCGCCCACGACAGCGATCGCGATTTTTATCTCAACGCCAAGGAAGCCATCGCCTACGGCCTCGCCGACAAGATCGTGGAGAAGATCTGAGGCATTAGAAAAGTATCAGGTAACAAGTATCAAGTACCAGGATTGGTGATTAGAGTCAGAAATGGTTTGCTATCTTGGAACTTGGCACCTGGTACTTGAAACTTCGCGGCCATCGCGCTTGGAACTTGATACCCGATACTTGACACTTTGGTGTTCAAGGGGCCGACGCATCCAGCTCCCATTGGGCCGCCTGGGCGGAATCATGTGCCGCCAGCGCCGCATCCTTTGCCGCAAGCAGCCATACCGACCGCGCCTCAGGCGGCAGACCATCGGAAGCCATCAGATTCTTAAAAACTTCCTCCGCCGATTGCGTCCGCCCGCCATCCCTAAGCAGGCGGGCCGCCTCGACGGCCAGCGCCCATTCCTGTGGACGAAGGGTTTTAATAAATCGTGTAAACTCCACCTCGCGCGCCGCGCCAGCCGCATCGCCCGCCTCGGCGAGCCGCCGCGCCAGCGCCAGGCCGATGATAAAACTGGGCGACTCGTCCATGCTGGCATGCGCGCTGGCCAGCGCGTCCGCCGATTTTTTTTCAGCATCAAGCAAGTGCATCTCCCGCAGCACGGCATAAGACGCGAGCGACGGCGACAGGTTATCCCGGTTTTTCCACTGCTCGGGGAAATCCACCTTAAAAGGCCGGTAGAGCGGATCGCCGATGAGCACGCCCTGCCAGCTCAGCACCGGCAGCGCATAGTAGGCCGCTTCGCCCAGCGTCCAGCCGCGCGCGAGCGCATGCAGCAACAAATCGGGGCGGTGCGTCAATTCGAGATAGGGTTCAAAAACATTGCCCATCGTCGCCGTGACACCGTGCGCCACGAGCGGCCCGCACCAACCCTCGGTCGGCGACCGCAAGGTGTGCGCCGAGAAACTATGGATGTGCAGCGCGATGGCACCGGGCGGAAACTCGAAATTTGGCAAAGTAAATGGACCGTTCAGGTCGCCGGCATACCAGCCGAAATAGAGCACGGGCGCGTCGAATCGTGCCGTTACCGGCATCGTGGTGGGTGCACGATCAACGTCGCCATCGAACCCGAGCGCAGTAAGCTGCGCGGCGGCGGCCCCGAGCCATTGGTCGCCTTCAGGGGCCGGCCCACCCATGTCAACATAGCTGCGGCCAAGCAGGCCCGTGCGCTCGGCGATAAGCGCATTGTCCACCAACCGCTCGGCGTCCAGGAGCGTCGGCCCATCCAGCCGGCCGACTTTCACGATGTCAGAAAGATCGAACGGCGTCGGGTGCTCGTTGTGAAAAAGCGGATTGGGAACGTAGCCGTTAATATTGTAACCATTCCGAGCCAGCAGGCTCAACTCGGAGTCCACCGCGCCCTCATTGGTGCGAAACTGGGACTGGTCGGGTGACGCCGAATTCGTTGAAAGCAACCTCGGGTCATTGGCAATGCGCAGCGGCACCCCCCGGCACACGACGAGATAGGCGATGTGGTGGCTGACTATGACATACTTTTTCCGTCCGATGGTGTCCACGTTCGGCGTGCTGATGGCGTCGATCCAGCCGCGGCGCACGAGCTCGTCCTGCAGCGGCTGCCAAATTTCACCGACAAACTCCGTCCACGAGATTGTTTCACCGGACGGCATGGGCAGTGCGACCAGGTTTTCCACCGGCACACTGCGGGCCGAGGCATAATGCGCCGCCAGCCGCAGCGAGTCGGGATCGGCGCTGTTGGCCAGGATGATCACGCTTGCCGCCGGCGAATCCCCGGCGCCAAGCGCCGGCCGGGGGAACCCGCCCGCCAGCAAGGCCAGGAGCACAAACGTTCTTGCTAAAATTCTCACGGCGTTTTCGCTTTCACGCTGGCGATGGATTCCGCCTTCCCGCAAGGGTAAATCCGCTTTGGGCGGATAAACCGCCAATTTAACCGCGAATGGACGCAAATAAACGCGAATGCTATTTTTAGCCCAGATAGGGCGGCGGCAAGTGATTGGGTTTCCCACATTTTTTGGCGTTTGGGTATTGGCGTTTGTGATTTTCAGCTGCAATTTCGCGCCTGCCCTTCGTAGCTTTAGCGAAGCAGGGTCCATCCGCGGTTTTCAAAAAGCGTCATAATGCAGCTTTATCTCCTCATCGCACTCGGCGGCGCGCTCGGCAGTGTGCTGCGTTTCTGGCTGAATGGCATTATCTCCATGCATTACGGGGAAGCTTCCCCCTGGGGCGCGCTCGCCATGGGCACGCTCGTCATCAACGTCACCGGCTCATTTGCCATCGGCTTTTTCTCCACGTTGACCGGGCCGGACGGGCGATGGTTTTTACCCGCAAACGGACGTCTGTTTTTCATGACCGGCATTTGTGGCGGCTATACGACATTTTCGGCATTCAGCCTGCAAACCCTCACCCTCGCCCAAGATGGCGAATGGCTAAAGGCCGGCGGCAACGTCGTCGGCTCGGTCACGCTTAGCCTGATCGCCGTCTGGCTCGGCCACCTCCTGGCCGCCACCATCAACCAACTCCGCTGACATTTTTAACCACTCATGCGCACTCATCAGCACTAATTTTTTGGGTGATTTTAACCACTGATGAACAGTTATTACCGCTTATTTGGCGCCTTGAATTCTTTTTGAGATTTGTCCCTTTGTGATTTGGAATTTTTTTCAAAATGCAACTCCCCACCGATTCGTTCCTGCTCCGTATTTTCCTTGGCGAATCCGACCGCCACGACGGCGACCCGCTCTACGAAACCGTCGTGCTCAAAGCCCGCGAAGCCGGCCTGGCCGGCGCCACCGTGCTGCGCGGCGCGATGGGCTTCGGCGCGAGCAGCCGCCTGCACACGAGCAAAATCCTGCGCCTGTCCGCCGACCTGCCGCTCATCATTGAAATCGTGGATACCGAGGAGAAAATAAACGCCTTCCTGCCCACGCTCGATCGCCTGATGGGCGGCGGCCTGGTGACCCTCGAAAAAGTCCGCGTCATCCACTACCGCAACGGCAACAAACCGGCCGAGTGACCCTGCTTGCCACAAAACTATCTTAATCGCGTTTTTCCCGCGGATTTCGCGGATGATCGCGGATGAAATATCTTATCCGTGACTATCCGTGCGCATCCGAGGTTAAAAAGTTACCCCTGCCCTCCCTGAATTTTTCGTTTATAACCAAGATCAATCCACCATGAACTGGTTTGTCTGGGCGCTCTTTTCGGCTCTGTTCGCCGGCCTCACGGCGGTGCTGGCCAAGGTCGGCGTGGAAAAAATCGATTCAAACCTGGCCACGGCGATCCGCACGACCGTGATCCTTGCCTTCACTTGGGCCATCGCGCTGGCCGTGGTGCCAGCAGGTTCGCTGGCGGGCATTTCGCGACGCACCTGGCTGTTTCTCACCTTGTCCGGCCTCGCGACCGGGCTGTCCTGGCTGTGTTATTTTCGCGCCCTGCAACTCGGCCCGGCGTCGCGCGTGGCGCCCATCGACAAGCTCAGCGTGGTGTTCGCCATCGCGCTGGCGGCGGTGTTTCTCCGCGAGCGACTAACGTGGCACCAATGGCTGGGTGGCGTGCTCATCGTCGCGGGCGCGCTCGTCATCGCGTGGAAACCCAGCGTGCCTTGAACACGCGGCTGCGAGCACAGGCCTATACAAAGTATTTGGAAAACAGGCTTTAAGGTGGAACGCGGCGTCCCGACGCGTTCGGTCCAATCAATCCTTAACCACAAAGGCACAAAGGACACGAAGCCCAAGCCCTTTGAGCTCTTTGTGTCTTCGTGGTGAATCTACAGAGCGCGTCGGGACGCCGCGCTCCACCACTAAAAACCTTCTTTTGAAGAAGCGTGTGCAGAAAAACTATTTCTGCGACGGCGCTGGCATGCTGGCCGGAGGCGGAGCGGAAGCAGGTTTGGTCGTCACTGGCGGTGGCGCGGGTTTAGCGGCGGCAGGTGGCGGCGCAGGTGGCGAGGGGGGCGGCTGCCCCAGATTCACATAGGCGCGCACGCCGTTCGCGATGCCTTCGGCGATTTGCTGGCGGTATTCGGGCGTGGCGAGTTTCCGCGCCTCGGCGTCATTGGTGAGGTACCCTGATTCGACCAGCACCGCGGGGCATGGCGCGAGGCGGATCACCTCAAATTTATCGTGGCGCAGGCCGCGGTCGCAGGAGCCAATTTCGCCCAGCAGTGCACGGTGAATGCAGTAGCCGAGCAAGGTATTCCACTGATCGTTCTTGTCGCCCGGGTTGGCCTCGTCGTCCTCGGCTTTGTGTGCCGATCGGCTGACAGGAGGTTGATAACGCGGGGTGAAACGATACGTTTCCGTGCCGATCACCCTGGCGACGTTGTTTTCGCCCGGGACGTATTGCCCGGCTGAGTTGAAATGGATGCTGATGAACAAATCGGCCTTTACCTCCGCGGTAAGCTCGGCGCGCCGCCGCAAATCCAGCTTCTTGTCCGGGCTGATCCCGTAGTCGGTGGTGCGCGTCATCACGACTTTGTAGCCCTGCGCCTCGAGGATTTTCTTCAGGCGGAATGCCGTATCGAGCGTCAGGACACGTTCCTTCAGGCCGAGGTGCTTGTTTTCGGCGCCATTGTCCGGGATGCCATGACCCGGATCGATGACGATGGTGTGCACGGGCAGCGGGCGGTCGCGCCCGAGGCGCAGGAGGGGCGCGAGAAGTTTTTCCGTGTCGATCCAGCTGACCCATATGCTGTGCTGGTGATAAACGGGCGCGTCGCCCACGAATACTTTTCGACCATCAAAAATTATATCGCGCTGGTTGACCTCGAATTCAACGCGCGTGGTCGCGTTTTGCAGCACGAGGCGTTTCTCCGGTTCGGTCCAGGACGCGCGCAGGCCGAAGCTTTCGCCCAACGCCACCGCGTCGAGGTAGGTCACGCCATCGATTTTAGCCGTCTCAAACGCCGCCCTCGAC
>DASYOA010000110.1:0-1851 GCA_036008265.1 Opitutaceae bacterium | reverse complement strand
TGAAAGGTTGATTTAAAACTGTGAGTGTTCATTACCTTCCTACTCATCGACCGCCCGGCGTATTCCGCACCGCGGCAAAAAAAGAGAAATTCTTCGTCCCACATGGAATAAACGCGTCCCGCCGGCGTATTGCTTATTTATGGAGGTCTGCTCCGTGCCGCCCGCTCCGCTCCGACACTGCATGCCATCTTTCGAAGAAACCATGCTTCCACATCTGCCCAATGCCTATAACTTGGCGCGCTGGCTCCTGCGCAATGAACAGGACGCTGAGGACTCGGTGCAAGAGGCCTACCTGCGCGCCTACAAGGCGTTTGGCCAGTTCCGCGGCGGCGACGGGCGCGCCTGGCTGCTCACCATCTTGCGCAACGTTTGCTACAGCCGCATGCGCAAAAATAAAAAATTGAACCTGCAGGAGGAATTTGACGAATCAGTGCACAGCGTCACCGCGGAGGCACCGGAGCCGGCCGGGCCCCTGCAAGGGGAAGTCAGCTCCGAACTTTTGCGCGAAGCCCTGTCCGCACTGCCTGAGAAAATGAGCGAGATGATCGTGCTGCACGACCTCGAAGGCATGGCCTACCGCGAGATTGCCGATGTTGTCGGCATCCCGATCGGCACGGTCATGTCGCGGCTGGCCCGCGCGCGCGGGCATTTGCATCGCGAGTTGCTCGGCCGGCTGGGAAAGGAAGCGTCCCATGGAGTGTAAAGAAATCCGCCACTGGCTCGCCGCGCATGTCGACGGCGAACTTGACCTCGTGCACGACGCCGAGGTCAGCGCCCACCTGCAAACCTGCGCGGCCTGCGCCGCCGCCGCGCGCCAGCAGTCGGCGCTGCGCGCACTCGTGCGCGAAAAACTGCCATCCTTCACGCCGCCGCCCCATCTCGCCACGCGGATTCGCGCGCAACTGCGCAGCGCCAAGGAACCGGTGCGCTCACGCTGGTCCTGGTGGCCGGCCTGGAACATGGCCGGCGTGCTGGCGGGACTTTGCCTCGCCGCGTTGATCGGGTTCCAATGGGGCGACCAGCGCGCGCGCTCCGCGCAATTCGGCGATGAAATCGTTTCCAGCCACCTGCGTGCCGTCCTGGCCGATCATATGCTGGATGTGGTTTCATCGGACCGCCACACCGTCAAGCCGTGGCTTTCCGGCAAACTGGATTTCTCCCCGCCGGTCGCGGACCTGGCCGCGGATGGCTATCCGCTGCTCGGCGCGCGCGTCGAGCGCCTCGCAGGACAAACCACGGCGGCGCTGGTTTACCAAAAGCGCAAACATTTCATCACCGTGTTTATCTGGCCGGCGGCCACCGCGCTTCCCTTCACCGACGAGCATCGCGTGGGTTACGAGATGCGCGCCTGGCGGCAGGCCGACATGAATTTCATCGCGGCCTCCGATGTCGCCGCCAGCGACCTGGATGATTTTATCACCCGCCTCCGCGCAGCGACAAATTGAAGATGGATCGGAATGTGGGCGGGGTGCCCTCACCCCGCATGGATTACAATGGCGACGAGTGCGCAGCCTCGGCGGCGGGTGAGGGCACCCGCCCCACATTAACTTCATTCCGGCTGCCTGCTTGCTGACGATCCGAATTACCTCATGGTCAAAGCATGCAGCTCGATTTTTCCAAACTCCCGGGAGCCGAAGCCTATGGCTGGATGATCACCACGATCACGCCGCGGCCCATCGCGTGGGTCTCGACGATTTCCGCCGACGGGAAGACCAACCTCGCGCCGTTTTCGTTTTTCCAGGGCGTCACGTCGAATCCGCCCACGCTCATGTTCGTCCCGGTCAACAAGCGCGACGGCGCGAAAAAAGACACCATGCTCAACATCGAGCAGGTGCCGGAGTTTGTCGTGAA
>DASYOA010000109.1:0-3722 GCA_036008265.1 Opitutaceae bacterium | reverse complement strand
CTGACCGCTCCTGACTCCTAATTCACAATCCTGACACTTGAAAACCTGATACCTGATACTTTTTCAATGCCCCAACCAGCAGCACAGTTTTTCAAAGCAGCCTATTAGCGTGAATTAGCGTCCATTAGTGGTTAAAAAAAGTTTTCCGTAGCCTGCTCATATCGGCATCGATCCGTGATCAGTGCACATAAGGGTTCATCAGTGGTTAAACTTCCGATCCGTATCTGTGTTCATCCGTGTCCATCTGGGGTTAAAATGCTCTTACTTTGGCAACGGTCGTGCTTTCAGCGGACGACAGGGCGCGCCGGCGCAGATCATGCGCGGCGGCAGGTCCCGCACGACGACCGACCGTGCGCCCACGACGCACAGTTCGCCCACGGTCACGCCCGGGCCGACGAAAACATCCGCGCCGAGCCAGGTATTTTCGCCGATGACGATGGGGTGCACCACGAGCGGCATGTCCCAACGGGTGAAATCGTGGGTGCCGGCGCAGAGGTGGCAGTGCTGGCTGAGGTTGGCGCCGTAGTTGAGCGTGATGGGCGCGAGATTGTAGAGATTGACGTACGGACCGACCATGGCGCGCGGCGCGAGGGTGAGTTTCCAGGGAAAGAAAATTTTTGCGGTGGGGAAAACCACCACCTGGCCCGGGGCAGGAATGTCGGCGCCGAAAAGCCGCAGCAACCGCGCGCGAAAACCATGCAGCGGCCGCGGGCTCCAGCGGAAAAGCGTGGCCTGCACGAAGGCCCACAACCCGCGCGCCAGCAGCTCACGCGTGGCATAGGGTGTAACGCAGCCCTGGCCGAGATAAGGTTGGGAAGACACGGGGAGGTAGTTGGTAGTTAGTATTTGGTATCTGGTAAGAGATCGTCCGTCGCGCCAAATGCCGTGGCCGGAGGTGAACCCAGCAGGTCAGGCGTCTTCGATTGCATGTTAATAAACCAACGACCAAATACCAGCTACTAACTACGGCCTTGCGAGCGTTTCAAAATCGGCGAGCCGCGCGCGGGCGAACCGCGGGAAGGCATACGGCTCCGTCTGGCGGCGGGCCGCCGCAGCCAGGCGGGTGCGCAGAACGGCATCCATGAGCAGTTTTTTGAGCGCCACGGCGAGGCGCGCGGGCGCATCGGGCGCGGTGTGATCAAAGACCAGGCCGGTTTCACCGTCGGCGACAAAATCCGTGAAGCACTCGAGGCGCGATACGACCGGCACGGCGCCGGCGGCCATCGCCTCGGCGACGGCGACACCAAAGGTCTCGCCCTGTGCCGCGAGGCTCGGGTAACAAAAAATATCGGTGTCGTGGTAGATCTGTTTCAACGCGTGATCGTCGAAAACCGGTGGCAAAAGGGAAAATCGATCGGGTGCAAGAAACTCCGCGGCCTGGCGCGCGAGGCCGGCGGCATAATCGGGACCGGAACCGCCTTGGGCCACATCCGCCGGGCCGCACAGCACGACCCGCCACGCGGGCAGGTTTTTTTCCGTGGCCAGCAGGCGCAACGCCGCGAGCAAGAGATCGAGTCCCTTTTCGCGATGCAGGCGCCCGATATAACCGATCGTGAGCGGTGACTTGGGCGCGGTGGGATTTTTTTCCAGTTCATCCCACGCGATGGGATAGCCGGTGATGCGCACGGCTGGAATGAGACGGGGGTTTTCCGCGGCAATCTTTTCCTGCACGGTGGTGCTGGGCGCAAGCACGCGGGCGATCCGGCGGTAGCGCCGAAACTGGCCCTTGGGCATGCGGCCGGCAAGAAGGACCACGCGTCCGGCGGCGGGCCGCAGCGCGCCGAGCCAGACGGGCAGGGCGACGCAATTGATGATGACAATGTCGGCGGGCGGGAGTGCGCGAAAAACACGCCAGCTCCAGAAAAAATCATGCAGCAAGTTCGACCAAAGCGCAGGCATGTGGGCGCAGCCGCGCAGGCGCACGTGCTGCACGCCGGCCAGCGTTTCGCGGTCGGGGAAGCCCGGCCAGCGGCGCGAGAAAACGGTAACCTCGTGGCCGGCTGCGGCAAATTCAAGGGCGAGCCGGTGCCAGGTTTTTTCCGTGGCGCCGCCGGCGGCGGGCGGCACCGGCAGGAAAAAGCCCATGACAATTGAGATTTTCACGTTTTTAACCGCAAAGGGGAGCTGATGTCCATTTAAGCCGCGCGCAGCGAAACGAGATCGAGAGGAAAGGACGTATCGGTGTCTCGCGAAGGACTCGAAGGGAGCGAAGGTAGGGCTGGATTTTTTTGAAAAGAAAGAAGATGGGAATAGCCCTTCGGATACTTCGCTTCCTTCGCGAGAAAATAATTATGACAGCCGATTATCTCCGCAGATATCGCGGATATCATTTGAAAAGAGGGTTGGCGAAGGCGACGGCGCGGAGAAAACCGTCGGTGGTTTGCGCGTAGGTGTAATCGGAAATTTTGGTGGCGGCCGCACGTTTGATTTTTTCCAGTTGCGCGGGTGGCATGGCGAGCGCAGCAGCGAGTTTCTCGCGCAGGTGCGCGGTATCATCGGCGTGAAAAACCCAGCCGGTTTCCCCATCGAGGACAAGGTCGCGCTGGCAGCCGACGCGGTCGCTCACGAGGCAGGGCACGCCCATGTGCATGGCTTCGTTGACGGCGAGCCCCCAGGTTTCGTAGAGGCCGCCCGAGGGCAGCGCAAAGATGTCGGCGAGGAGGTAGCGGGCGGGCATTTCGCTCTGGTTGGCAAAGGGCAGAAAGTACACGCGGCCGGGAGGCGCGGCCCGGGCGCGGTCGTACAGGGCGCTTTTTCCCTCACCGTCGCCCACAAAAACGATCGCGGTGCCGGGCGTATCAAGGGCCAGGAACGCCTCCAGCAACTCGCGGGGTTGCTTGGCCGCCGTGAGTTTCCCGGCGAAGAGGACCACGCGTGTGCCCGGAGCAAGGCCGAGTTGCGTACGCAGCGCCTGTGCGGCGGTGCGAGGCCCGGCGAGTCCTGGATCAAAGAGCTCGTGGTTCACGGAATGCGGCGACAGGAAGATTTTCTTCCCGGGCACGCCGAGCGCGAGGAAGTAATCGCGGTTGGCGGCACCGACGCAGGTGAGGGCGGCGAATTGATGGTAAAGCGTGCGCAACAAGCTTTTTTTCCACCACGGCAGCGCGGGCCGGCCCAGGAGATGCGAGTCGCCGCGGAAGATGAGCGGCACGCCGTGGCACCGCGCCCAGGCGATGACTCGCAGATGGCTCGCATATGCGTAACCAAAAAGCAGGAGCGCGTCGGGCCGCCAAGCGGCGAGGCGGGCGGTGAGCGCGGGATTGCGTAGGCCCCGGAAATGATGCGTGCCGGGGTCGCGCGCGACATTGGGCACGAACTCGCTTTCATAGCCGCCGAGCAAATCGACGTCCCAGGTGAACGCTTTTTCGAACTGGGGATCGCGGGTGGCCTCGACTCCGAATTTCCAGAGGTAAAATACGCGGAAATCCAGTGCGGTGTGCGTGCGCAGCCAGCGGAACCATGGACTATAGTATTGGGTGGGATGAGAGAGAACGATGGCTAAGCGTGGCGAATTCATCGGGATTTAGTGTATTTTAACCACAGATGGACACGGATGAACGCAGATTCGGATCGGAGTTTTTTAGCCACGAAGGAGCACAAAGGTCATAAAGAAATTTTCTCTGCAATCACAGGCTGCGGAAAAACTTTGACGGCCGTCGTTGCGAGCAGGAAAGCGCTGCGGCAGCGCTTTCTGGCGCAACCCGACGGCCTACACGGCCTTG
>DASYOA010000108.1:0-1537 GCA_036008265.1 Opitutaceae bacterium | reverse complement strand
CTGCGCCACCGCCGCGTCGTTGACCTGCGCGCTCTGCTGCTCGACCCACTCGACATCTTCCTTGGCCTCGCCGAGGCCCTTTCGCTCGCCGTAGTTTTTGGCCACGTCATCGAGCGGGCGCGCCGCGATGCTGGCCGTCGTGTCCGACGCACTTGAGGGCAGAAAATCCGTCTTGTGATCCCCGGAGGGTTTTTTCTCGGCCACATTGCCGGCGAAAATCCAGCCCCGGTTGTCGCCGGCGGAGACGAGCAGCCAGGCGCCGTTGACCTGCTCGACGTCGAGTTCGGCGGCGTAGCTGATCTTGGCGACAGGGTTGGAAAAAGGCTTCGGCTCCTCAAGCAGCGTGGTCTCGAGTTTCTTGGTGTAAGCCTTGTCGCCCACATCGTAGGCCAGCAGCGCCGACGCGCTGAGAAGAACACTTGCGGCGAGCCAGAATCGCGCGTGTTTTTTCATTTCGCTTCCATTCGATAAATGCCCTGCCAGTCGTCGGGTAAAGGTTTTTCCATCATGGCCGTGGCCCAGTCGAAATATTTCACGGCCATGGCGTCGGCCGGCGCGAGCGCCCGGGCGCGGGCCAAGGCGGCGGCGGCGGCGCTGAATTCCTTGCCCATGAATCGCGCATAGCCTTCACCGTACGCGGCGAGAAAGGCGCGCCGGGCGTCGTCAATCTGCGCGGGCCAGCCAATGAGTTCATGCACCTGCACGGCCTGCTGCCGGCCTTTGACCCGCAGGCGCGCAATCGGGCGCGTCACGACCTGGTCGCGCACGCGGCGCTCCGTCTCCTCGCCGATGAGGATGCTCGTGCCAAACTCCTTGTTGGCGCCTTCGAGGCGAGAGGCGAGATTCACCGCGTCGCCGATCACCGTGTAGTTTTTCTTCCGCTCCGAACCGAGATTGCCGACGATCATGGAGCCGGTGTTGATCCCCATGCGAGCGGCCAGCCTTACTCCCTCGCGTCGCTCGATCTCAACATTGACGTGGGGAAGACGGTCGCGGCAAGCGATCGCCACGCGGCAAGCCGCCAAGGCATGGTTTTCCAGTGATTCGGGGCTGCCGAAAACACCCATGAGCGCATCGCCAATGTATTTATCGAGGTAACCGCCCTCATCGATGAGCAGGGGGCTCATCTCATTGAAGTAATAATTGACCAGCCACACGAGCCGCTCGGGCTCCATTTTTTCCGACAAGTCGGTAAACCCGACAATGTCGGAAAAAAACACGGTGATGTCGCGCTTCTCGCCACCCAGCTTGATGGAGTCGGGGTCGCGAAGCAGCTGCGTGACGACCACCGGCGAGACATAGCTGCCAAAAATGGCCTGGATCTCGCGCTTGCGGTTCTGCTCGCGGAGAAAATTCCGCGAAGTGATGCACAGCAGCCCCAAGCCCACGCCCGCCAGCGGTGAGGTCGGGGCCAGCCATAGGCCCCGGCTGAGTCCGATATAGCTGACGCCAAATGCCGCCACGGCCAGCACGGCAGCCAATGCTGCCGTCAGGCCCAGCCGCGGCCAGTGCCAGCCCACTCCAAAAATCACCGCAC
>DASYOA010000107.1:0-1791 GCA_036008265.1 Opitutaceae bacterium | reverse complement strand
CACGCAGGAACCCTCGCAGGGCGCGGGGCAGACGCGGCCGGTGAACTCGGGAAAATTGTTGGTTTTGTGCAGGCGGTTGAGCGCCTCGCGCCAGAGCCCGCGGTAAATCAAGTCATTCCACTCGGGGATGAGGTTGTTGATCGGGCAGCCGGAGGCCATGCCGCTGATCAGCTTGCCCGTGTGGCAGAAGGGCACGCCGCAATCCATGCACCGCGCGCCCTGATGGCGGAGTTTCTTCTCCTCCATGTGGTGGTGAAACTCCTTCCAGTCGTGCAGGCGTTCCTGTGGCGTCCGGTCAACCGGAAGTTCGCGCAAATATTCGATGAAACCAGTGGGTTTACCCATGGAAGGAAAAGGCTGAAAGACTGAAAAACTGAAGGACTGAAAACGGAAAGGCTGAAGGTGCGGACGAGAAGTTGTGCATGGTCGGTAAGTCTGGGTTCAGCCCTTCAGTTTTTCAGCCTTTCTTCAATTGCCTCCGACCCGGGAGAGATCCCGGGCGTTTTCTTCGAAGGCGGCCATGATGGCTTCGTTGCCGGTGAGGCCCTGGCTGTGCGCGCGATCAATGCACGCCAGCACGCGTTTGTAGTCCTTGGGAATGACCTTCACGAAACGCGGGACCATCTGGTCCCAGGCGGCGAGAACTTGTCTGGCCCGCGAGCTCTTCGTATAGGCGAGATGGCTTTCGATCATGGCGCGGACGGCGGCGATCTCGGCCGGAGCCTCGAGTTTTTCGACGCCCACCATCTGCGGGTTGACGCGCGTGGGGAAATCGCCGCGCTCGTCGAGCACGTAGGCGATGCCGCCCGACATGCCCGCGGCAAAATTGCGGCCGGCCGGGCCGAGGATGACGACGCGGCCGCCGGTCATGTATTCGCAGCCGTGGTCACCCACGGCCTCGACCACGGCGTTGACGCCGCTGTTGCGGACCGCGAAGCGCTCGCCCGCCATGCCGCGGAAATAAGCCTCGCCGCTCGTGGCGCCGTAGAGGGCCACATTGCCGATGATGATATTTTCCGACGGCACGAAACTGGAGTTCGCGGGCGGGTAGATGATGATCTTGCCGCCAGACAGGCCCTTGCCGACGTAGTCGTTGGCGTCGCCTTCGATGGAAAGCGTCATGCCCTTCGGCATGAACGCGCCGAAGCTCTGGCCGGCCGAGCCGTTGAATTTGAGGCGGATGGTGTCCTCCGGCAGGCCCTTCGCGCCCCACTTTTTCGTCACATCACAGCCAACGATGGTGCCGACCACGCGATTGACGTTGTGGATGGGCATCTCGGCCACGACTTTTTCGCCGCGCTCGATGGCGGGCTTGCAGAGCTCGAGCAGCACGGTGAGGTCGAGCGACTTGTCCAGGCCGTGATCCTGCTTGATCTGGCAGTAACGGCCGACCTCCGGGCCCACGTCGGGCTGGTAAAGGATATTGCTGAAGTCGAGGCCCCGGGCCTTCCAATGTTCAACGGCCTTCCTCGGCTCGAGGCGTTCCACGTGCCCGATCATTTCCTCGATCGTGCGGAAACCGAGCTGGGCCATGAGCTCGCGGACTTCCTCGGCGATAAAGCGCATGAAGTTGACGACATGCTCGGGCTTGCCGGCAAACTTCGCGCGCAGGCGCGGGTCCTGCGTGGCCACGCCGGCCGGACAAGTGTTGAGATGGCAGACGCGCATCATGATGCAGCCCGTCGCCACGAGTGGCGCGGTGGCAAAGCCGAATTCTTCCGCGCCGAGCAGCGCGGCGATGACCACGTCGCGGCCGGTCTTCAGCTGGCCGTCGGTCTCGACGGCGATGCG
>DASYOA010000106.1:0-2829 GCA_036008265.1 Opitutaceae bacterium | reverse complement strand
GCCGTTGGACATGGATGTGGGGTATTTGTCAGCGATGCGACGCGGCTCGTCAATGTTGCGTTACAACCGCAAACGAACGTTTTTAAACCGCGGATGAACACGGATGCACGCGGATATGGAATATTTTGTTTCCCAGTCGGTTTTTTTAAGAAAAATTATCTGCGTTCATCAGCGTTCATCCGCGGTTAAAAAATCCGGATCAAAATATAAGTGCTCATAAGTGGTTAAAAACGGTTCGAATCCGTGATCATCCGTGTAATCCGTGGTCGATTGAGTTTTCTACAACAGCCTGGTGGGTAGGGATGAACTATCCCAAGCTTCGTCATTTCACGGTCAATGCCCACGTTCTCGATTCGTGCGTGGCGACCAGCGTCACGCGGTAGTGGCCGGGCGGCAGGACGCCGGCGGGCACGGTGAGGCGCACCTCCGTCTCGGGCGAGCGCACGAACAGGCCGCCAGGCACGCGTTCAAAGTTGGGCACGAGCACCAGCCTGCTTTCGCGCACATAAACCTGCGCATCGAGCAGTTCCTCTTTCTCGTCTGGCAACGTGGCGGTGAAATCGACGATGTAAGGCTGCACGGCATTGGTCTCCCGCGCCGCAATGATGTGGGTTACGCGCGTGGGCGGCAGCGGAGCGGCGGTGAGCGCCGTGGCGAGGTCCGCGGGCAAGCCGCCGAGCGCATCCCGAATCGGCGCCCGCGCCGAGAGGCGCAGGGTTTCGGTCGGCCGCGTGGCCGCAATCGTGACGCGGTGATAGCCGGCGGCGAGCAGGCGCTCGGTCATGGCGCGGTCCCGGGCCTCGGCATAGGGCTCGTAAACCGGCCCCGACCGTCGATAGCGCAAGGTGAGGTAGGTGTAGATGGGGACAAAAACAAGGATCGCGACGACGATCCATTTCATCGGCCAGGGTTTGGGCGGCGGGCGGGCGGGCATATCAGTAAAAGGCTGAAGGACGGAAAGACTGAAGGGCTGAAGCTGTCGGGAGCAAATCATTCAGCGTCCGGAAGCATTTATCTTTCAGTCCTTCAGCTTTTCAGTCTTTCAGCCTTTCTTTTTGCGGGCGGAAGCGCGCAAAAGTAATTGCGCGCAGCCGGGCGAGCTGTTCAGTTGCGACTTCATGAAATTTTGGTCGCAGTATTTTATTCCCACGCTCAAGGAAAGCCCGGCCGACGCGGAAATCGCCTCGCACAAGCTGCTCGTGCGCGCGGGCCTCGTGCGCAAGCTCGGCGGCGGGCTCTACACCTACCTGCCGCTCGGCCTGCGCGTGATGCAGAAGCTCACGCAAATCTGCCGCGAGGAAATGGAGCGCGCAGGCGCGATCGAGCTGTGGATGCCACACGTGCACCCGGTCGAATTCTGGCAGCAAGGCCCGCGCTGGACCGCTGCGCGCGAGATCATGTTTCGCGCCGACAGCGCCGGGGAAGGCAAGCGCGTCCCACGGGAACCGGAGTTCGTGCTCGGCCCGACCCACGAGGAAATCATCACGCCGCTCGTGAAGGCCGAGATCACCAGCTATCGCGACCTGCCGAAAAACTTTTTCCAGATCGCCACAAAATTCCGCAACGAAATTCGCCCGCGCTACGGCCTGATGCGCGCCAAGGAGTTTGTGATGATGGACGCCTATTCGTTCGATGCGAACGACGACGGCGCGACCAAGAACTATCACGCGATGAAGGCGGCCTATGAAGCCTTTTTCCGCCGCATTGGCGCGCAGGCCATCGCGGTCGAGGCCGACACCGGCGTGATGGGCGGCAGTTTCTCGCATGAGTTCATGGTGCCGGCCGAGATCGGCGACGACGACGTGATCTACAACGAGGAGAGCGGCTACGCGGCGAACCGCGAAAAAGCCACCAGTGCGCTCGTGCCGAAAGACCTGGCCGACGCCATACCCGCCGGTGCGGTGGAAGAGTTTGCCACGCCGGGCGTCGTGACTATCGCCGCACTCGCGGCCGCGCCTTACTCCGTGCCCGCGGAACAACAATTCAAGACCCTTATTTTCATGGGCGACGGCAAACCGTTCGCCGTGGTGCTGCGCGGCTGCGACGAGCTCGAGGAGGCCAAGCTCGGCGCACTCGGCTTCACGTTATTTCGGCCCGCCACGCCCGAGGAGATCGAACCGGTCATGGGCGCGAAGCCCGGCAGCCTGGGCGCGGTCAAGGGCACGATCAAGAATCTCGCCGCGCTTGCCGGTATTTTTGCCGACCACGCCATCCGCCTCATCGGCAATGGCACGACGGGCGCAAACAAGGACGGTTTTCACCTTCGCCACGTCAACGTCGCGCGCGATCTTGCCATCACGAAATTCGGCGATTTCCGCCGGGTACGCCCGGGCGAACCCGACCCGAAGTCGGGCCAGCCGCTGAAATCGCGCCGGGGCATCGAGGTCGGTCACATTTTCAAGCTTGGCACGAAATACTCCGAGAAATTCGGCGCGGTCTACACCGACGACCAAAAGCAGTCCAACCTCATGGTCATGGGCTGCTACGGCATTGGCATTGGCCGCACGCTGCAGGCCATTATCGAGCAGAGTCACGATGCCGACGGCATTGTCTGGCCATGGGCGGTCGCGCCATTCCAGGTGCTCATCTGCCTGCTCGACCCGCAGGATGCCGAGGCCGGCGCGATGGCCAAAAAACTCGCCACCGCGGCGGATCACGCCGGGGCCGACGTGCTGGTGGACGACCGGACCGAGCGGCCCGGCGTAAAGTTCAAGGACGCCGACTTGATTGGCGTGCCACTTCGCGTTACAGTGGGAGGCAGAGGAATGAAAGAAGGCATCGTCGAAATGAAATGGCGCACGCAGAAGGACGTCGCAAAGCTCCCGCTGG
>DASYOA010000105.1:0-6025 GCA_036008265.1 Opitutaceae bacterium | reverse complement strand
GGCCCCAGGCCGTGTTGGCCGTCGGGTTGCGCCAGAAAGCGCTGCCGCAGTGTTTTCTGATCGCAACGACGGCCAGCAGAGTTTTTCAGCAGCGCACAAATATCAGCGGCAATCCGCGGTATCCGCGGGAAAAACATTAATTCGCGTCTATTCGTGTTCATTCGCGGTTAAAAAGTGGTGGGTATTACTGCCCGGTGGCTTCACCGCGCCACAATCGAGCCTTCGGGGACATCGTTGTGGAAATCGTCGTAGAAGTCGTAGCTGCAGGCGCGAAGCGCGGGCAGGCGCACGGTGATCGACTCGCCGGGCTCGATCACTTTTTCGCGGTTGAGGCTGAAGCTCTCGAACTCGATTTTTTCCCGGCTCGAATTCACCACTTTGATTTGCAGTGGCTGACCGGCAGGAACCACCAGGGTTTGCGGTGAAAAATGATGGTTGGAGAAATCGATTTCAGGAAGCTTCCCCGAAAAATTCGAAGAGGATGCGCCTTCGGCATAAACACTTAAGGCAATGAAGATCAGTAGCTTGATTGGCATTTGAGGCGGGTTTATTAATGCGACTGAGTATCACTCGCATTTATAGTCATGTCAAGCCCCAGATAGTTCAACCGCAGATAAACGCCGGTGTTCGCAGATTCGGATCAGATTTTTAACCACTGATGGGCACTTATGGGCACTGATAGACGGCAGAAAAAACTTTTTTTAACCGCAGATGAACACGGATACGGATTTTGAACACGGAGGTCACGGAGAACACAGAGAGAAACATTTTTATGAGGAAGCCAGGAAGCCGGGAATGGGCCCGCCTTCGCTTTGTGAGCTATGGCGTGGCAGGCATGGGAAAACTGTGCTGCGTCCGCAGCACACGGCCTACAGTTGTTTTCCGCAGCCAATTCTTATCCGCGTCTATTCGCGTTCATCTGTGGTTAAAAACGGATCGAGTTCGAATTAGTGAAAATTAGTGCTCATTAGTGGTCAAAACCGGATCAAGTCAGTGGTCAGAAATTAATAAGTGCGTTTAAGCGTACATCAGTGGTTAAAAAACTGCGTTGGTAATGGGTAATTTGGATTTGGTTGTTGGTCCGGATCAGCGCCTGCCCTTCATAGCCCGTTCGACGGGTTCGACTAGCTCACCGCAGGCAAGCTCAGGGCGGAGTAGGGTCTATTCGCGTTCATCTGCGGTTAAACCCGGTTCGGGTCCGTGCTTATTAGTGATCAAAGACTCTTCGCGCTGGCGCAGGACGCATTTTTTCTTAACGTGCGGGGATAATGGGCTTTTTCCTGGCTTTTGGCATCTTCGCATTGGTGATATTGGCGGTCGTTGGCTTGGCGATTTGGGCCGGGAGGGTTCAGAAGCAGCGCACGACGGCCAACCTGCAAAAACTGGCGGCGCAGCTGAGTTTGGAGTTTGTGCCCGCAGCTGGCTGGACGGGCCGGCCGAGTGTGACCGGCACATTGCGCGGGAAAAAGACGGATTTCTTCAGCTACGTCACCAGCACCGGCAAATCGAGCACGGCGTGGGCGGCGGTGACGGTTCAAGTTGCGGCGGCGGGCGGGTTGACCTTTTCGTTGGAAAAGCGGGGCTTCGTCACCAAAATCGAAAAATTATTTGGCGCGCATGAAGCCGTGGTGGATGATGCGGCGTTCGCCAAGGCCTGGTTTGTGCAGACCAACCAGCCGGATTTTATGAGCGCCGCGCTCATTCCCGAGTTGCGCGCGAAGCTGATGGCGGCCCGCCAGGCGGGTGCCAACGGAAACTTTGGACTCAAAAGCGGCCAGGTGAAATACGCCGAGGTGGGCGGGTTTGCCGACGCGAAGTTGAGCGAGCGTTTGGCCGCGCTGGCCGATGTGATGTGCGACCTGGCCGACGTGGCGGAAGTCGCGGCCCGCGAATTTAAGATCTGAGATTTCAGATTTAAGATGGCGGGCGCGGCCAGCGCTCCGCGAACACCCACTGTCGAAGGCTCACGACAACAGATTTTTTAACCGCAGATGTACGCAGATGAACGCGGATTGGAATTTGAACACGGAGGGCACGGCGAATGACAAAGGATCAAGTGCCAGGTACCAAGTTCCAAGATGAGACCGGACTTCCGATTCCTGGCTCTTTATCCTGATACTTGAAAACTTGATACCTGATGCTTCATTGCCCTGATCCTTTTCCGATGCCGGTTTGCCTTTGGGTGGGCGCGGAATAACTTGCCCGGCCATGAGCGAGAATTCGTCGAACGATCGACCCGGCCCGGTGCTGCTGTACGACGGCGAGTGCGGGTTGTGCAATCGAACCGTGCGGGTGTTGCTGCGGCTCGACCGGCGCGGGGTGCTGCGCTTCGCGGCGCTGCAGAGCGAGCCGGCCCAGGAATTTTTGCGTTCGCACGGGTTGCCGACGGAGGATTTCAGCACGCTCGTGCTCGTGCCGGATTGGGCCAAGCGCTCGGAACCACGTTTTGCGCTGCGGACCGACGGGGTGGCCGGTGCGCTGTGGATGTGCGGCGGCGGGAGTCGCGTGCTCGCGGCATTATTGTATTCAATTCCGCGGTTCGTGCGCGACGCGGGGTACAAGTTTGTGGCGCGGACCCGCTACCGGTTTTTTGGGCCATGGCGGGAATGTCCGCTGCCGCGACCGGAGTGGAGAAAACGATTTATAGAGTGAATTTTTCCCACGACTCAGCCTTGCTTCAGCGGTTCGCGGACGAGAACCGACAGCAAGACAGAGACGGCCAGGACGGCGGCGATGACGCCGAGCGCGTGGGCGGTGGAAATCTCGACCCAGCGCGAGACCAGCATTTTCAGGCCGATGAAAACAAGAATGACGGCGAGGCCGGGCTTGAGGAAGCGGAAGAGCTGCATGACGCCGCTCAGCGCAAAATAAAGCGAGCGCAGGCCGAGGATGGCGAAGATGTTCGAGGTGAGCGCGACGAAGGCGCTGCCGGTGATGGCGAGCACGGCGGGCAGCGAGTCGAGCGCAAAAATGAGGTCGGTTGTTTCGACGACGAGCAAGACGAGGAGCAGGGGCGTGGCCACGCGCCGGCCGGACTCGCGGGTGAAAAATTTCGCGCCGTCGAAATTTGCGGCGACGGGGAAAAAACGGCGGAACAGCCGCACGGCGGGATTTTTTTCAGGATGGATTCCGTCCGCAGACTTTTTCGTCCAGGCCATCTTCACGCCGGTATAAACGAGAAACGCGCCGAAAAGATAAATCACCCAATGAAAGCGGTGCAGCACGCCCAGGCCGGCGAGGAGGAAGGCGCTGCGCATGACCACGGCGCCGATGATGCCCCAGAAGAGCACGCGATGCCGCCAGGCCGGGGCGGTTTGAAACCAGGCGAAGACGAGGATGAACACAAAAATGTTGTCCACGCTCATGCAGAGCTCGACGAGGTAGGCGGCGAGAAACTGCTGGGCGGGCTCGGGGCCGAGCCAGGACCAGAGCAGGGCATCGAAGGCGAGGGCGAGGCCGACCCACACGCCGCACCAGGTGAGGGCTTCGCCCATGCGCACTTCGTGCGCGCCGCGGCGAAAAAGGCCGAGGTCGAGCGCGAGCAGGGCGGCGATGAAAGCGAAAAACGCCGTCCAAGCCCACCCTGGCAGCGGCGTCACGGCATTGAGGGCGGCGCAAAACACGCTCCAGCATGGCGTGCGCTGGTGCGCGGGCGCAAGTGCAACGGGAACCAAGTATCAAGTACCAGGTATCAAGTTCCAAGATAACCGACCACTCCTGACTCCTAAGTCCCAATCCTGATACTTGATACCTGTCACCTGACACTTTTCCCATGCTCAGGGAACATAAAGGAAGTCTTTGACACAGGCATCGGGGCATTTTCACTGCGCAAGGATGAAGCGCCTAGTTTTATCACTGCTTTTTATCATGTCCGCCGCGTGGCCGACGGCCCGCGCCGCCGATAACGCGGCGAATGGTCTGCCCGCGGGCCCGCCGGCCAGCACGGCGCCGGCGGCAGCGCAGCCAACCGCCCCGGCGGCGCCGGAAAAAAGCCACGCCACGTCCGACGACGAATTGAAGCGCGAGGCCGCGACGGTAGAGGCGCTGGCGCTCATGCAGAAGAAACCCGCGGTCGCGGCGGCCACCGGCTTCATCGAACGCATCGTGGATTCAGTGCTCGAGTTCTTCAACGTCGACGAGAACGGCAACGCCCTGACCCACTACGGCGTGGCGGCGTTTTTCCTTGTAATAACGCTGCTGTTCCGCCGCGTGATCTCGAAATTCGTCCTCACGCGGCTGCGCAAAGCGGGGGGAGGTTCGAGGACGGGGCTGCGCCTCCGATTGCTCCCGGTGCTGGAAACCCCGGTCGGCGTGTTCGTGGGTTTGCTCGGCATCTTTTGCGCGCTCAATGCGCTCAAACTTTCGGAGCTGACCCGCTATTACACCGATCTGGCGGCGACCGTTTCCTTTTCACTGGTCATTCTTTGGAGCGCGCTCCGCGCGGCCAATGCGCTGCTCGATCATCTGCATCAGGTTGCGCTCGACCGGCAGCTCGACATCGCTCCGTTCATGCCCTGGATCAAGAAAGCGCTGATCACGGGCGGCATCGTCTTTGGCGCCTTGCTGATCGCCCAGAGCCTGGGGGCCGACGTCAAAGCCTTCCTGGCCGGCCTCGGCATCGGCGGCCTGGCTTTTGCGCTCGCGGCGCAGGACACCATCGCGAACCTCTTCGGCTCGGTCGTCGTCGCCCTCGACCAGCCGTTTAAAATCGGCGAGGCCGTGCAGATCGGCACTGTCTCCGGCACGGTCGAGGACATCGGGCTGCGCTCGACGAAGATCCGCAAGGGCGACATGTCGCTGGTCATCATGCCAAACAAGACCGTGGCCACCGAATCGGTCAACAACCAGTCACGCTTCACGCAGCGCAGCGTGGACCAGGCGATTGGCCTGCCCTACGACACGGCACCGGAGAAAGTCACGGAGGTCATCGGTGACATCCGCCAGATCATCCTGGGCGAAGGGGAAGTGGCCCCCAGTTCGGTCCTGGTTTATTTTCGCAGTTTTGGCGCCTCGTCGCTGGACATCTGGTTTACTTACAATACGAAGGGCCCGGATTTTCAGAAGCACATGGCGCTGCGCGAGCGGATCAACCTCGCCATCATGCGCGCGGTGGCGGTGCGCGGCCTGGCGCTGGCGTTTCCCACGCAGACGATCGTGCTCGACGGTCCGGTGGCCCGGCAGATCGCGGAGAAGAAGACGTAGAGCTGCCGAAAACCCAAAGCGCCAAATCCCAAATAAACTCAAAGAGTGTCAGCAGCGAGGGTCGCGCCGGAATTGAAGGGTTTAATATTCAATTTTTTTTGGCGTTTGGCCGTTGGCGTTTGGGATTTGCGCCCGGTCGCCCGACCTGCCCCAGTCGAGCATCTGTCGGCAGCCGGCGGGGCCCGGCCTGATAAATCTTTGTTGCAGTGAAAACGGCGGGATTTATCCGCGGCGTTCCCAGCCGCCGCGGCGTTCGCCACGTTCACTCCGTTCGCCGCGTTCGCCCCGACGGCCACCGCCGCGCCCGCCGCCCTCGAACGAGCGGGGGGCCGGGCGCTCTTCCTTGGGGCGCGCCTCGTTGACAGAGATATTGCGGCCATCCATGGAGTAACCGTGAAGTTTCTCGATGGCTTGTTGGGCTTCCTCGCCGGTGGTCATGGCGACAAAGGCGAAGCCGCGCGAGCGGCCCGTGAATTTGTCGAAGATCAGGTCAACGGAGGCGACGGTACCGGCTTGGGCAAACAGGTCCTGGAGGTCCTGCGCAGTGGTGGAGAACGGGATGTTTCCCACGTATAACTTGGTGTTCATCTGCTTGAATATGGCCTGTGCTGATTCCGCCCGTTCCCGACAGTCGAGTTTCAAATCATCAGCGAACCGTGGCTCACCTGACAATTCACCAAGCGAAGAAGTCAAATAGCAGGCGGGGCGCAAAGTGGCCGGGCGGCGATGGTGAGGCAAGCGAATTTCAGAGTGGCGGCTGCGCGCAACTTGACCCGCGGCGCCAGATGGGTTTTAGTCTGCCCTCCCGAAATCCATGAATCCC
>DASYOA010000104.1:0-4031 GCA_036008265.1 Opitutaceae bacterium | reverse complement strand
GAATCCTGGGCATACTGTCGCTGATGTTCTGGGCGCTGATGTTTGTGGTCAGCTTCAAATACATGCTCTACGTCACGCGCGCCGACAACCACGGCGAAGGCGGCATTTTCGCGTTGCTCGCCCTCTGTTACGGCGATCGTGAGCGCATCGGCCGCCGCGGCCTGGGCACCGTCACCATCATCATTTTGATCGGCGCGGCGCTGCTGTTCGGCGACGGCGTGATCACGCCGGCCATTTCCGTGCTCGGCGCGGCCGAAGGCTTCACGAGTTTCAACCCAAGCATTGAAACCAACACCATCGTTATCATCGCCTGCGTGATTCTCGGCGTGCTGTTCTGGTTTCAATACAAGGGAACCAAGGTTATTGGCAGTGTCTTTGGCCCGATCATGATGGTGTGGTTTGTGACCCTTGGCGTACTGGGCGCCCGGCAGATCATTCACGCGCCCCAAGTGTGGCACGCGCTCGATCCGCGTTACGGCCTGGCGCTGCTGTTTTCGCACCCGGATTACCGGACGATCGCCGAGCTGCTCGGCGCGATCGTGCTGTGCATCACCGGCGCGGAGGCGCTCTACGCCGATCTTGGGCATTTTGGGCGGCAGGCCATCGGCTGGGCCTGGTTTGGCGTGGCCTGCCCCGGCCTGCTGTTGAATTATTTCGGCCAGGGGGCGCTGCTACTCACCCATAAAAACACGCCTGATCTCGATCCGTTTTTCGGGCTCGCGCCCGCGGGCACGCTCCGGCTCGGCCTGGTCATCCTGTCCATCGTGGCTGCCGTGATCGCCAGCCAGGCGCTCATCTCGGGCACGTATTCGCTCGCCCGCCAGGCCATCCAGCTCGGCTTTTTTCCACGCCTGAAAATCATCTATACCAACCGGGATCGCTCGGGACAAATTTATGTGCCGCTGATGAATGAACTGCTGGCCATCGGCGCGCTCGCGGTCGTGCTCGGTTTTCGCTCCAGTGCCAACCTCGCCGCCGCCTACGGCATCGCCGTCACCGGCACGATGGCGGTGACCACCTTTGCCTTCTATCGCGTCACCCGCTTCTGCTGGAACTGGCCGTGGTGGAAGACCGTGCCGTTGTGCGCGGCGTTTCTCGTCGTGGACCTCGCGTTTTTTGGCTCCAATCTCCACAAAATCGCCGACGGCGGCTGGCTGCCGCTCACCATGGCCCTCGGCGTGCTGGCGGTCATGCACACCTGGAAAAGCGGCCGCAACGAGATCGTCGAGAAGGTTTACAGCGGCGCCATCACCGAGCTCGAGCTGTCGAGCATCGCCAAGAGCAAATCCATTGTGCGCGTGCCCGGCAGCGCGGTTTTCATGGCCGGCACGCCAAAGGGCACGCCCCTTGCGCTCCTGCATCACCTCAAGGCCAACAAGTCCCTGCAAAAAACCGTCGTGCTTCTCACCATCACGGCAAAGGAAGTGCCGGTGGTGCCCGAGGAGGAGCGCCTCACGCTGGCCGATCTCGGCGAAGGGGTCTGGCGCGCCATCGGCTGCTTTGGCTACATGGAATCACCCGACGTGAGCATGATGATCGCCAAAATCCAGGCGCTCGGCGTGCCCATCAAGCTGCAGGAAACCACCTTCTTCTTTAACCGGGAAATGATCATCAGCGGAGGAAATGCCCGCATGTGGGAATGGGAGAAACGTTTCTACGGTTTCCTCAGCCGCAACGCCACGCCGGTAAAAGATTACTACCAGATTTTGCCCACGCAGATCATCGAAATCGGCCTGCCGGTGCAGTTGTAGGCCGCCGGCTGGCGGCCTACATCTCAAATCTCAGATTTGAGATTTCAAATGCGCGGCAGCGTACCGCGCTTCGGACTTGCGCCTTTGGCCTTTGGCCTTACGGCTTTTGGGTATGGCGAATCCTTTGGTTGGAATCATCATGGGTAGCACGTCGGATTGGGAGACGATGCAGCATTGCGCGCAGACGCTCGATGGGCTCGGCGTCTCCTACGAAAAACGCGTGATCAGCGCGCACCGGACGCCCCAGTTCATGTTCGAATGGGGCACGAGCGCCGAAAAGCGCGGGCTCAAGGTCATCATCGCCGCTGCGGGCGGCGCGGCGCACCTCGCCGGCGTGGCCGCGGCGCTCACGCCGCTGCCGGTGCTGGGCGTGCCGATGGAATCGGCTTCGCTCAAGGGCCTCGATTCGCTGCTTTCGATGGTGCAGATGCCGGGCGGAGTGCCCGTGGCGACCTTTGCCATCGGCAAACCCGGTGCGATCAACGCCGCGCTCTTTGCCGGCGCCATCCTCGCGCTGGGCGATGCAAAAATTAAAAAAGTGATCGACGATTTCCGCGCGAACCAGACGAAAAAAGTGCTCGAGGCGAAATTACCGTAGGCCGCTACGAAGTCGACGGGTCGCGACTTCCTCGAACATCCAACATCCAACGCCCAACATCGAACGTCCAACGATCAGAAATTTGCAGTTGGGAGAATCTGCAAACCGGGTGAGGCCGCCCCGCCAAGGCTTTTGCACTCGTCGCAGCCCACAAATGGAAGACTCAAAACCAACGCGTCGGGGACGCCGCGTTCCACCTCTCAGATTTCAAATCTCCGCGCCGGCGTTGTTTCCCTTTCTCAAATCCGAGGTCTCAGAGTTGAGCGTTGGATGTTCAATGTTGAATGTTGGATGTTCGGCGGCGAAGCCGCCGCCGCTATGACTCCCCCCGGCCAGACCATCGGCGTGCTCGGCGGCGGGCCGCTCGGGCGCATGTTTGCGCAGGCGGCGCAGACCCTCGGTTATCGCGTCCATGTCTTTGAGCCGCAGGCCGGCGGCCCGGCCGGCGCCTTGGCGAACGAGGAGACCCATGCGTCGTACGACAACCTCGCCGCGCTGCGCGCTTTTGCGCGCGATTGCGCGGTTGTGACCTGCGAGTTCGAAAACATCCCCGTCGAATCGCTGCGCGCCCTCGCGGCTGCGACGCAACTGCATCCGTCGCCGGACGTGCTCCACCTTTGCCAGAATCGCCAGCGCGAGAAACACTGGCTGGGGCAGAACAAGTTCCCCCACGCGGTCTGCGCCGAGGCACTCGACGGTGACATCGCAGCGGCGGTCGCGCGCGTGGGCCGGCCCTGCGTCGTGAAGACGGCCGACTTCGACAGTGACGGACGGGGACAGATGAAAATCACGGATGACACGGATCTCGAGCAAGCCGGGGCGATTTTTCGCGGCCGGCGTTGCGTGGTCGAGCGCTGGGTGGATTTTGCATGCGAGCTATCCGTCATCGTCGCGCGCACGGAGCGCGGCGCGATTCGCGTCTTTCCCCTTTCAGAGAACATCCATACCCGGAATATCCTGGATTTTTCCATCGTGCCCGCGCGGGTGAGCGCCGCCGTGGCCGCGGAAGCGCAACAGCTCGCGTCCGACCTCGCGCAAAAACTCGGCGTGGTCGGACTGCTCGCGGTCGAACTTTTCCTCACCGACCGGGGCGTGCTGCTCGTCAACGAACTGGTCCCGCGCCCGCACAACAGCGGCCATTGGTCGATCGACGGCGGCGAGACGAGCCAGTTCGAGCAACAGGTGCGCGCCGTGTGCGGCCTGCCGCTCGGGCCGGTGGGAGTGCGCGAACCGACGGTGATGGTCAACCTGCTCGGCGACCTGTGGCGCGACGGACGCGAGCCGGACTGGACTGCGATCCTCGCCGAGCCGAAGGCCAAGCTGCACCTTTACGGCCAGCGCGAACCACACCCCGGCTGCAAGATGGGTCACTTCACCGTGTGCGCCGCGGACGTGGAAACGGCGCTGGAAAAAGCCCGCGGACTAAAAGCAAGACTTGCCGGGGAGATTTAGGAGCCCGGTATTTTGAGCAGGAAACCCGGAAGCCAGGAAAAGAGCATTTTCAGTAAATTGATCGCATCGGCATGCCTTTGCGGCCCATCCTTTATTTTGTCATTCCGAGCCGTGCGAGGAATTTCCGAAATTGAAATCGACAAGAACAGCAGAGATTCCTCGCACGGCTGCCAATGAACTCATGTTAGCTGGCTTTCTCGCGCGGCAGCGCGGGTGGGGACGACCGCCGG
>DASYOA010000103.1:0-5875 GCA_036008265.1 Opitutaceae bacterium | reverse complement strand
CGCCAGTTTAGCAGACTTTGGCAAAAATCAAGAAGCGTATCGCAGTTCGCAGCGGTTAAGGCGTTGGCCTTGGCGGTTGGGTCGGCTTCTTACTTGAAAAATAAAAAACTGCCATTGATGCCGCAATCAAAGAGCATCCACTCAATACGAGCAACATAAGTGAGCGTTCGAGTAAGTCGTATCCGTGCTGTCCTTCGGTAATTGATTTTTCAATTTTCCAAGCGAGTGCCTGGCTTTCTTGCCCTTGGGGGTTCCCTTGTGCAACCTTGCTTCTCATAGCTTCATCACGCGCGATGAGCCGAAGAACAGAGCCTGAGTGATGTGAGTCGGCATCGATTTTTTGTGCAGACCACAGGAACCAGATTCCGCAAAGGCAGAGGATAATCGCCAATGGTCTCATGTTTAGTTTAAAGTCTTAGAATTTCACCCGCCGAGGTAGGCGGCCTTGAGCTGCGGGTCGTTGCGGAGGTCCTTGCTCGGGCCGGCCATCGCGATGCGTCCCGTCTCGAGCACGTAGGCGTAACTGGAAATCTCCAGCGCGAGGTGGGCGTTCTGCTCGACGAGCAGGATGGTGATGCCGTGGGTTTTGTTTATCTCCACGATTTTCTCGAAGATCGTGCTGATGAGGCGCGGGGCGCGCCCGAGCGAGGGCTCGTCGAGCATGAGGAATTTCGGGCTGCCCATGAGCGCGCGGCCGATGGCGAGCATCTGCTGTTCGCCGCCGGAGAGCGTGCCGGCGCTCTGCTTCAGGCGTTCCTGCAGGCGTGGGAAAATGCTGAAGACGTACTCGCGGTTTTTCTCGACGAGGGCCGCATCTTTGAGCAGGTACGCGCCCATCGCGAGGTTCTCCCTGACGGTGAGGTTGGAAAAAACCATGCGGCCCTCCGGCACGTGGCCGAGGCCGCGGGCGACGACCCGGTGCGCGGGGAGGGCGGTGATGTCCTCGCCCTGGAACTCGATGCGGCCGGTTTTCGCGCGGAGCAGCCCGGAGATGGTGTGCAGCGTGGTGGTCTTGCCCGCGCCGTTGCCGCCGACGAGCGTGACGATCGCGCCGGCGGGAATCTCGAGCGAGATGCCGTTGAGCGCGGCGATGGCGCCGTAGCTGACGTGAAGATCAGAAACAGAAAGCATTTTGTTTAACCGCGAATAAAACCGCGTTTTTTAACCGCGGATGAACGCGGATTCACGCGAATAGTCCTGGAAGTCAGAGAGGTCTTCATTTTACAGGGGTCATTTATCAGCGTCCATCTGCGTTCATCCGCGGTTAAAAAAATCAGTGGTGCGCGATATGGTCTTCACCGAGGTAGGCTTCGATGACCTTGGGGTCGTTCTGGATCGCGGCCGGCGGGCCTTCGGCGATTTTCACGCCGTAGTCGAGCACGGCGATGCGTTCGCACACGCCCATGACGACGCGCATCGAATGCTCGACGAGCAGGATGGTGAGCTTGAACTGTTCGCGCACGCGCGGGATGAGCTTCACGAGCTCGGCCTTCTCGGTCGGGTTCATACCGGCGGCGGGCTCATCGAGCAGGAGCAGGCGCGGTTGGGTGGCGAGGCAGCGGACGATCTCGAGGCGGCGTTGCTCGCCGTAGGGAAGGGATTTCGCGGGCGTGTCGCGGAAGCGAAGCAGGTTGAAAAGTTCGAGCAGCTGCTCGGCCCGGCGGGCGATGGCGGCTTCGTCGGCGCGGAATTTTTTTCCACGCACAAGGCTTTGCAGCGGCGAGGTCGCGCGGTGGAGGTTGCAGGCGGCGCGGACGTTGTCGAAGACGCTGAGGCGGCCGAAGAGGCGGATGTTTTGGAACGTGCGCGCGATGCCGAGCGCGGCGATGTCGTTGGAACGCAGGCCGCGGAGGTCGCGGCCGGCGAAAAGCACGCGGCCGCTGGTGGGCGGATAGTCGCCAGTGATGAGGTTGAACACCGTGGTCTTGCCCGCGCCGTTTGGGCCGATGAGGCCGACGAGCTCACCCTCGCCGAGCGCGAGGTCCACGGCGTTGACGGCGCAGAGGCCGCCAAACTGGATGGTGGCTTGGTCGAGTTGGAGCAGCGGCATTAGAAAAGCGGGAAAGTGAAAATTGGAAAATTGGGAAACGAGCGAGAGGAGGTTTCTCAATTTCCCGCTTTCACCGGTTTCCCCATTTTCAGGTTAAACAGCCCTTGCGGGCGCGCGAGCATGAGGACGATAAGCAGGAGCGAGTAAATGACCATGCGGTATTCGGCCACGGGGCGCAGCACTTCCGGCAGGACGGTGAGCAGGATGGCGGCGAGGATGACGCCGAGGGTGTTGCCCATGCCGCCGAGGATGACCATGACGACGATCTCGATGCTGCGCGTGAAATCGAAGCCGCGCGGGTCGATGGAAAGTTTGTAGTGTCCGTAGAGGCCGCCCGCGATGCCGGCGAAAAATGCGCCGACGACGAAGGCGACGTTTTTGTAGCGCGTGGGATTAAGGCCGACGGCTTCGCTGGCAATTTCGTCGTCATGCGTGGCGATGAAGCCCCGGCCATAGGTCGATTTCACGAGGCAGCCGACGACAAAAACCGTGAGCGCGGCGGCCCCGTAGGTCCACGCGAAGTTGGTGTAGGCGGGCAGGCCGATGAACCCGAGCGCGCCGCCGACGGCGTCGATGTTCTGGAAAATCACGCGGATAATTTCGCCAAAACCAAGCGTAACGAGCGCGAGGTAGTCGCCTTTGAGCCGCAGCGAAGGAATTCCGATGAGCAGGCCGGCCAGCGCGGCGCTGAGTCCGCCCGCGAGGAGCGCGACGAAAAATAACGAGTTTTGCCCGAGCGCGGTGCCACCGTCCTCGCCGAGGAGTTTCGGGCCGAGAAAAACCGTGACGCAGCCCGAAAGATACGCGCCGATGGACATGAAGCCTGCGTGGCCGAGCGAGAACTGGCCGGTGTGGCCATTGATGAGGTTGAGCGAGACGGCGAGGATGATGTTGATGCCAATGCCGATGAGGACGTCGAGAAAGTAGGGGTCGATGTTGTCCGAGAAATGCGAGACGACGACCGCGGCGATGATCGCGGCGAGCAGGGCAATGTGCGGCCGGGGAATCATCGAAATTTTTGTCCCGCGGATGGCGCGGATAGACGCGGATTTTTCCGATCAAGGGAAATGGTTTTATCCGTGCTCATCCGTGTGATCCGCGGTTAAAAAACTAAACCTTTTCGACGGTGAATTTGCCGAGCAATCCGGCCGGGCGGAAAAGCAGGATGAGGATGAGCACGCCGAACGCGATGGCGTCCTTGTAGGTGGAAAACTGGCTGCCACCGACGAAGGTCTCGACCGTGCCGAGAATGAGGCCGCCGAGCGCGGCGCCGGGAATGTTGCCGATGCCGCCGAGCACGGCGGCGACGAAAGCCTTCAGCCCGGGCATCACGCCCATGAGCGGGTCGATGGACGGGTAGTTGAGCGCGTAGAGGATGCCGCCCGCGCCGGCGAGCGCGGAGCCGAGGGCGAAGGTGAAGCTGATGACGACGTCGTTGTTGATGCCGACGAGCTGCGCGGCCTTGGGGTTGAGCGCAACGGCGCGCATGGCTGTGCCGATCTTGGTGCGAAACACGATAAACTGCAGTGCGACCACCAGCAGCAGGGCCACCGCGATCACGATCAGTTGGTTGGTCGAGATCACGAGGCCGCCAAAGGCGAAATCTTTGGCCGGGAATACCGTCGGGAATGTCCGTGGCTCCGCGCCGAAGAAAACCTGTCCGCTGGATTCGAGGAGCAACGAAACGCCGATGGCAGTAATCAGGACGTTGAGCGTGGGCCCGCCGCGCAGGCGGCGGTAGGCGAGGCGCTCGATCGTCATGCCGAGCAGGGCGCAGCCGAGCATCGCGGCGGTGAGGACGATGAGACCGCCACCCACCGTGTTCTCGGGCAGGTGCCGGCCGACGTAGTAACCGATAAATGCGCCGACCATGAACACGTCGGAATGCGCGAAGTTGATGAAGCGCAGCACGCCGTAAACCATCGTGTAACCGAGCGCGATGAGCGCGTAGATGGCGCCGAGGGAGAGGCCATTGAGCAGCTGTTGGAGGAACTCAGTCAAGTCGAGTTGAGGGTTGAGAGCTGAGTGCTGAGAGTCTGGTCGTTGCTATCACTTGTCGGGAGAGCCGCGCAGTCCGCTGAGCATGCGCGAAATTTCTTCGGCCGCCACGTAGAGCTTTTGATAATCCACAGGATTCAGGAATCCTTGATTGCGAGCGATGATGGCTTGAGTTACGGTTTCGTAAAGCGATCCTGCAGCGTAGCCGAGATGTTTGGAAAAATCGGCCGGAGGACGCGCCGCACCCTCTGCAATATTGCTGGAAATGAAACAGGCTGCACGTCGGATTTGAGCAGTTAATCCGAAACGTTCGTCCACAGGAAAGTTGCGAGTGGTGGCATACACAAGATCAGCATACGCCACTGACTTTTGCCAGACCTCAAGTTTTTCGAAGTTGAACATTGCAGTGTCTCTCAACTCTCAACTTCATTCTCCCTCAGGGCTCGACCACCTGCACAAACTCGAACTGGCCGTTTTTCACGGTGATGATGACGGCGCTTTTGGTGGCGTTGCGCTGATCGTCGATGGTGGTTTTCCCGGTGATGCCGGGAAAATCTTTCGTGGCCGCGAGCGCGTCGCGGATTTTTTGGCCATCGGTTGAGCCGGCGCGCTTGATGGCGTCGGCCAGGACCATGGCCGAGTCGTAACCGAGCGCAGCCATGGCGTCGGGCGTCTCGCCGTCGAAGCGCGCCTGGAATTTTTTCACGAAGGCCTGCACGGCGGGCACGGTCGCCTTGGGCGAATAATGGGTGGAGTAGTAGCAGCCTTCGACGTCGGCGCCGCCGATCTCGATGAGTTCGGGCGCCTCCCAGCCGTCGCCGCCGAAGATGGGCACGCTGAGGCCGAGCTCATGCGCTTGTTTGCAGATGAGCGCGGCCTCGGTGTAGTAGCCGGGCACGAAGATGGCATCGACGGGGTTGGCCTTGATCGAGGTGAGCTGTGCGCGGAAATCCTTGTCGCCTTCGGAATATTTTTCCTCGAGGGTGATTTCGCCGCCACCGGCCGTAAACGATTCGATGAAATATTTGGCGAGGCCGACGCTGTAGGCGGACGAAACAGAAGTAAGGACGGCGACGCGGCGGGCGTGCAGTGAGTCCTTGGCGAATTTGGCGAGGACTTTGCCCTGGAATGGATCGGTAAAGCAGACGCGGAAAATATAATTGCCGATGGCGGTGACCTCGGGATTGGTCGAGGAAGGTGAAATCATCGGGATGTGCGAGTGCTGGCAGATGGGCGCGGCCTCGATGGAGCGGCTGGAAGCGACTTCGCCGAGGATGGCGACGACCTTGTCGCGGGCGATGAGCTTGCGCACGGCGGTGGAAGATTCGCCGGATTTGGATTGGTCGTCCTCGGTGAGAAGCTCGATTTTTTGGCCGAGCACGCCGCCGGTGGCGTTGATTTCCTCGGTCGCGAGAAGCGTGCCTTTGTGCGAGGACTGGCCGAAGGCGGCTTCCTTGCCGGTGAGCGAGGCGTATTCGCCGATCTTGATGGTGTCGTCGGCGCGGGCGGCGAACGCGAGCAGGGCGGCGAGCGCGGGAACGGAAATTTTTTTAAGCAGGGCGGAAATCATGGCGTGATCAATGACAGCAGGAGACATGCCCCAGCGCACGGATGTGCGCAAGGCGTCAAATACCAGAAGATCAAACGCCAAAAGCTATTGCGGCCGGGAGAGCCGCAGAAATTGTTTGGCGTTTGACCCTTTGGAGTTTGTTCTTTTGCCCCGATGATCTTTCATCGGGGTGTGAACACCTTTGACCGCCATCTGTTGCGTGAATGGCTGAAAGTCCTCGGCCTGGTGCTGGCGGCGTCGCTCGGGCTGCTGATGAT